>JAIRMP010000128.1 GCA_031258615.1 Spirochaetaceae bacterium
CGTGTGGGTTGTGCCGCTGGCACAACCGCACAGCGGCAAGCCGCTTCGCAGCTTGTGTAGCAAACTCCTATGGCAAGCCTACGGCTTGCCACGATTGCTTCGCTTCGCTCGCAATGACGGATCGTAACCCGCCTGCCTGCCTACGGCGCAGGCTGGCCTTGCAGAGCGGGGAGATAGACTTGTTGGGCGGCGATCTTGCGGCAAAAATCCCGATGGAAAGCATCCCGGAGTTAAAAAACCCCCCCCCCCCCCCGATTTTGATATTTATGTCGTAGGTACGCTCTGCGCCACTTCATAGGCTTTAACGAGACGAAACCGGCGTTCCAAGACAAAAACGTCCGGCTCGCGATGAATTATGCTATAGACAAAGAAGGCATCGCCAGAAACCTGGTTGACGGCGCGGGGCTTATCGCCAAGGGGCTGTATCAGGCCGATACGCCTTACGCTACAGCGGAAAACAACTATTGCGCCCCCTACGACAGGGATAAGGCGATAGAAATACTTGGAGCGGCGGGATACACAGACCCGGACGGTGACGGCGTGCGGGAAAAGGGACGCATGACTTACGCTTATACAGATTCCTCGAAAATCAAATTTACATTCGATGGCAACGATGCGGATTTGTCAGAATGGGAACGGATGCAAATCGCCATATATAAAAACGGCTGAGCGCCATATTTTCAATGGCGCCAGGCTGTGTTTTCTGTTAGTATTCGTTTGCGGTACTCGGTTCCTATCGCGGGGAGGGTTTCGGCGGTGGATTTGCCAGGCGGGGTTTTTTGGCGCAGGTCTATCGTAAACTGATTCATCGAAAAATGGCGGTACAGAAACAGGCAGTCCCTGTCAATCGCGCCCTGACGTACCATGTCCTCCAGGCCGGCTGTGTAGCGCTCAAAAATGCCGCGCTTCCTCATTTCAGAATAACCGGTTATCCAGACCGGTACACGGAGCGCCTGAAAAAAATCCGCCAAAAGCCGCGCCATTTTTGTTTGGGATGCGTCAATCACGCGGCTCATTTTTTCGCCGCCGAGTCTGCATAAGTCCCGGAGATCGGCGGTGCGCGGCGTATGTACGGGAGTTTTGTTCAGAATAATCACGTTTTTCCTGAAATCTACCCCAAGGGTGCTCTCGCTTTTGAAAAACTTTTCCGCAATTTTGCCTGAAGGCCCCACAAGGTAACGGCGGTTTTCAGCGGCCTGCTCGCGCCGCCCCGGATTGTCCCCCACAAGGATAAGTTTTATCTCCGCGCCGCCGTCAACATCGTCAAGCGCCGTGTTGTAAACGACAGGCGTATCGACACTGTAGCGCGGGCCGTCTCGTTCATCTATCAAGCGCTGCTGAACTTTCCGCAAATCCGGCAGCCCGGCCCCTATCTCCTCCGCAATCGCGCGGAAACTGTCCCTGCACCGGCAAAAAGCCCCGTACTCAGCCTGTTTCACAGCGGCATCTTCCTGTAAACCTTGTAAAAGTTTTCATCGGCGGTACGTTCAAGTTCCGTTTTTGTACAGGACTGCCCCGCCTCACGCTTTATAAGCGCGGCCTGTTCAATGACAAGGTGTATGTCCGCGTATGTTGAGAAGTTTCTGCCGGGGAGCCTTTGGTACGGGGCGTCCGTTTCAAACAGCAGCCTTTCGGAATCTATCGCGGCGCACGCCCTGATCGCGTTTTTGTGGTTCAACAGAATCGCCGTTCCGAATGAAAAGTAAGCGTTTACCCCGCGGCGCAGGATTGACGCGGCCTCCTCCGCCGTCCCGGAATACGAATGAAACACTACGGACGGGATATTCTTCAAGAGACTTGAGTACGAAAAGATTTTTTGCATGGCGTGGCGCACATGAAGGACGAGCGGCAGATCGCGCCCCTCCGCCACGACCAGGTGCGTCCGGAACAGTTCATCCTGCAATTCTTCGGTGGCGCGGAATTCCCCGTTAAACAGATCGAAGCCCGTCTCCCCCACCGCGTCTATACGGCCTCCCGCGGCAAGTTCGCTCAACAGCGACAGCGAGTCCCGCACGGTTTTCAAGGCGCACCCTCCCTCGCCGGACGCCCCGTGTGAAGCCAGTTGGCTTGGAAGCTGGGGGTGGACGGCAAAGCAGAGGGCCATCGGAAATGCCCGCGCGGCGTTTTCGTTGTACAAAAATTCTTCCTGCCGCCAAGCGCTCGCCGCGCAGACCAAATTCAGTTTGACCCGTTCCGCTTCGGCGCCGGCGTACAGCTTTGACAGGTCAAACGGATGTGAATGAGCGTCCGATGCCATCGTCCTTCTCCAAGAAAACCGCCAATTCCCGTTGAATGACGGCGGCGGCGGCGGAAATTGCCGCCCCCTCGCCATCTCCCCCCATCCCGGACTCTTCATGAAGTCTGATCCATGTAACGCCGGGAACTTTTCTGAACCAGGTTATCTGCCGTTTCGCGTACTGGCGGCTGTGCTGGGCGACAATGGCCTGGACACCGGCAAGGTCGCCTGAAAGACGCCAGGCGCCGTCTTCGCCGCCGACAAAGAATTCCTTGTAGCCGATTGCCCTTAAACCGGGGTCTTTGGGCGTATAGCCCCTGTCAAACAGCCCCCGCGCCTCGTCCGCAAGCCCGGCGTCAAACATCCGCGAACAGCGCCGGTTTATGCGCCGGTACAGCGCTTCACGTTCCCATTCAAGGCCGACGAGCAGGAAGCGGTACTTGTCCCGGCGGTCCCCAGCGGTTACCTTGCAGTCGCTCAGCGCGCGGCCCGTCAGCCGTACTACTTCCAGCGCCCGTAGCAGCCTGTAGTCATCGTTAGGGTGTATGCGCGCCGCGCTTTCCGGGTCGGCCCCGCGCAGTTCCGCAAGGAGAAGTTCCCTGCCGCCGGCGCGAAGCTCCGCCCCTAGCTTTTCGCGGACAGCGGCGTCTGAGGGCGGGGAGTCTGGCAGTCCCTGGATGAAATTTTTCAGATAGAAGCCGGCGCCGCCTGAAACAACAGGCAAGAGGCCGCGCCTGTGTATATCATCGCAGGCAGTGTCGGCGCGGCGCGCGAATTCACCGGCGTTAAACTGTTCATCGGGATCGATTATGTCTATCAGGTGATGAGGCAGCGCGGCCCGGAGCGCGTCAGCCGGTTTTGCCGTGCCTATATCGAGCCCGCGGTATACCTGCATGGAATCGGCGGAAACTATCTCCGCCCTATACCAGGGCTTGCCGCAAAAAAGATTTACAAGTATCGCTGTCTTGGCTGACGCGGTAGGCCCAAACAGGACCAAAACGGGAACCGGCTTTTCCGGCATGACGCCCAGCGCCTAATGTACCGGCAGGGCAGTGTCTTCCGTGTTTTCCAACAGTCTGAATTTAACTCTTCCGGTAAAAACCTGCCTGGCCGCCAGGGATACAACCTTGCCGTCATTCTCCTCCACTTCCGGGCCATTTAGCCTGGAAAGCTGGTATGAGCGCCGTGCGGACGCGCTTGTGATTTCGTACATATTGCTTTGATATTTAATGAGTTCTTCTAAAGGGAAAATCATACTTTTATGATAACGTTTCTCCACGCCGCCGTCAAGCGGCGTGCGGAGGCAGTGAGTATTTAAGCGGGACAAACGGGAAGACGATTGTCAGGCCCGGAAATGCTCCCGGCGAGGCCTTGCCCGCCCGCTTGTCATTCCGGCAATAGATCAATTAAGCTGGATTCATTCGGGAATTTTAGTTTTCGGATGATTCTTACAAATCAATTTTCGGGGTAGGGTTAGCGCGGGGCGCGGTTTTTGGCGCGTTGCCGCGTGAATCCCGACCGGCGGTTAAAGCCCGCGACTCCAGCGGCCCGTAAAAGGGCGTTGGACTGAACCGGTGAAATTCCGGCGCCGACGGTACAGTCCGGATGGGAGAAAAAGTATGAATAGGAGTTACAGAAAAATGGCGGTCATAGCGATCGCCCTGACGTTGACGCTTGCAAACTGCAAGCCCAGGCAGACTTCAAAGGCACAGCCTGCCTCACAGCCACAAGCCGTATCCATCGCGGTGTTCATACCGGGCGCGGCTTCAGGAAGTCCAATCTACGAGATGCTTGCCGCCGGCGTTAAGCGGGCCGCCGGCGAGTACAACGCGGCCTCCGCCGGTCAGTCCGCCGCTGTGCAGGTGATCGAGGCCGGCTACAACCAGGCCGAGTGGGAAGCAAAGCTCACCGCGCTTGCCGCAAGCGGGAATTACGACCTGATAGTGTCGTCCAACCCGTCCCTCCCCGCTCTGGCTCAGGCGGTGCGGGAAAAATTCCCGTCCCAGCGTTTCCTGCTGCTGGACGGAGAGCTTTCCGGCGATCCCGGCATATACACACTCAAGTACAACCAGCGGGAACAGTCCTACATGGCAGGCTACCTCGCCGCCCTCTACATCGCCGAATCCGGGGGAGGCAGGGCGGGCCTTATCGCGGGGCAGGAGTACCCGGCCATGTTGCAAACGATACTTCCCGGCTACCGTGAGGGAGCGGCGGCGGTAGACCTGGGCATAGAGGTCGACTTCCGGGTAGTCGGCAACTGGTACGACGCGGCCAAATGCGCCGAGCTTGCCGCCGGCATGATCAAGGCGGGCGTCCGGGTGATCCTCACCGTGGCCGGAGGCGCGAACGAGGGCGCTGTCCAGGCGGCAGTCGAGGCGGGAGCGGATAACGCCCGGATAATCTGGTTTGACACAAACGGCTATGACGCGCGCCCGCCCTACATCATCGGGAGCTGCGTGATCCGCCAGGACATGGCGGCCTACAACAAGACAAAACTATTCCTTGGGGGGGCGCTGCCCTTCGGCAGCGCGGAACTGGCGGGCTTACGGGACGGGTATGTCGATTTTATAGAGGACGACCCGCTGTACGCCGCCGCCGTGAGCGCCCCTGTCCGCGAAAAGATGGGCGTTATGCTCAGGCGGCTGCGTTCCGGCGAGCTGGCGCTGGAAGATTAGCTCCCGGTACCGAAAAAATTGTTTCAGCTACAGAATATCTACAAAACATTCCCGTCCAATGGGGCGCGGGCGTTGGAAGGCGCCGATTTCGAGGCGGAGAGGGGCGGAATCCATGCGGTTTTTGGCGAGAACGGGGCGGGGAAATCGACACTGATGCAGATTCTCGCCGGCTTCCGGCAGGCGGACAGTGGGAAAATCATCATAGACGGGCAGCCGAGGCGTTTTTCCTCACCGGCGGACGCCCTTTCGCTCGGCATAAGCATGGTAAGGCAGAGGCCGGCGATCTGCCCGTCACTCCGCGTCTGGGAGGCGTGCGCGCTGGGGGCGGAGGCGCGGCGCGGCCCCTTCCTCCGCAGGCGGGCTTCCCGCGACATGGTGAGCCGGCTCTCGCTGGAATGGGGCTTCGACCTGCCGGTCGAAGCCCCCGCCGAAACCCTGAACGCGGCGGGCAGGCAACAGGCGGCGGTGCTGGCGGCGCTGCTGCGGAACGCGCGCCTGCTCATATTTGATGAGGCGACGGCTATACTCAACAGTGAGGAAAGCGAGAAATTCTTCGCGCTGCTTGGACGGCTCGACGCTTCGGGGCTGACTATCGTGATAATCTCCCACAAACTGGACGAGACGCTCGCCGTAGCCGGACGCGCCACGATCCTCCGCAGGGGACGCACCGTTGCCGCGCTGGACAGAAGCGAATTCAGCGCGGAAAAGATAATTCCGCTGATGTTCGGCGGCGAGTACGAGGCCGCCCGCGCCGGGTCGCTGGCCGTCCAAACTGGCGCGGGCGAGCAAAAAAGGTCAGGCAGGCAGGGCGCGGCCACGCTGCAAGCGCTGTTGCGGGCCGAAAACCTGTCCGCGGCGGACGCCGCCTACCCCGTCATACACTCGGTAGACATAGCCCTTCACGGCGGCACGGTGTACGGCCTCGCCGGGGTGCGGGAGAGCGGCACGGAGACGCTGATGCTGACCCTCGCCGGTTTCCTGCGTCCGTCCGCCGGGCGCGTCCTGATGGGGGAGGCGGCGCTGGAAAGCGGGACGCTCTACTTTCGCGGGAACGGCGGCGCGTACCTCGGCGTGGACGGCGGACTTTTCATAGCCGCCTGGGACAAGGAACTCTCGATCCGCGACAACCTCGTCATACACGCGCACAGGCGCTTCCCCCACAGATACCGCCCGCTTGCCGGGCTGGGCCTGCTGGATGTCAGCCGACTGCGCGGCTGGGTTCTCTCCATGATGCGCGGCGCGGACATAGACGGGCCCTCCGGCGCAAGGGCGGGGACGCTGTCCGGCGGTATGCTGCAACGCCTGCTTGTGGCGCGCGAGCTGGCCGAAAACTCTTCCGTCATCATAATGTCCGAGCCGGGCTGGGGGCTGGACAGCCGGCGCCGCGGGGACTTGTTCGGCCTTTTGCGGGACGCGGCGGACTCAGGCAAGGCTGTTTTGCTGTTCCTGTCAGACTTAAACGACCTGGTGGAGGTATCGGACGAAATCTTTGTGATGTGCCGGGGCCGCGTTACGCTTACCCTGACCAAAGACATGATGGACGGCAAGGATTCACGTTCGTCAATCAGGCGCCGGATCAACGCGGCGATGAGCGGGGCTGCCAGCCAATGAGTATTGTACACTTCCTGGCAAACCCGTGGTCGTCCGTCTGGTTTGCGGGGAACACGCTGGACTATATGGCGCTACTGCTGTGCGTCTCGCTTGGGGCGGCCTTCGCGTTCAGGGGAGGGATTTTCAACCTGGGGCTGGAGGGGCAGGTGTACCTGGGCGGGCTTGCCGCGGCCTGCGCGCTGCTATTCATGCCGCCCGGCTGCCCGCCCGGCCTCCTGCTCTGCCTCGCCGCCGCCGCCGCCGCGCTCACCGGCGCGTTGATGGGACTTTTCTGCGCCTTTTTGAAGCGGGCGGCGGGCGCAAACCCGCTGATCACCACATTCCTGCTGTCCTCCGCCCTCACGCCCACCGCCGACTTCCTTATTGCCGGGCCGCTCCGCGACAGCTCCGGGAGTATGCTTGCCACCGCGCGGTTCGCCGCGACCCTGCCGCGCATACTGCCGCCGTCAAACCTGTCGATCTCATTCATCATTTCCATCTGCCTGTGCCTGGCGGCCCACATATTCATCAGCGTGACGGGGGCCGGTTACCGTTTCCGCATCGCCGGCGGCAGCCCCGCGTTTGCCCGCTATGGCGGCATAGACGCCGAGGGGCTCTGCGTCCCCGCGCTGGGGCTGTCCGGCGCGCTTGGCGGGCTTTGCGGCTTCTTCGCGGTCGCCGGAACCTACGGTCTCTGCTACCAGGGTTTCAGCGGAGGGATAGGCTGGGCAGGCATGGCAGTCGCGCTGATCGCCAAAAACCGCTTCCCCGCCCTGCTCCCAGCCTCTCTCTTCTATGCGGCCCTCAAATCGGCCCTGGACCAGACGCTGCTTTCCTCCATGATGAGCGTGAACGCCTCCCAACTCCTCCAGGCCCTGATACTGGTACTAGCCGCCGTGGCAAGCGCGAAACGCCCACGATAGGAGTTTGCGGCCTACCTACGCAACGCCCCGAAGGTGGAAAGTTCTAATGTTCCGTCTAATTGCAGCTTTCTATCGCTTCTTCCAGCGTGGCGATGAAGTTCTCACGTCCGCAGGCGGCGGTAAAGCCGGCTTTTTCCAGGGCGCTTTTGGGTTGGGGGCAGATCTCGGTGATGACAAGACGGATTTTTCTGCCACGGCAGTTCATCAGAAACGATTCCAACGCCGCTATGCCGGTAGAATCTATCGCGGGCACGGCGCGCATCCGCAGTATCACCGTTTTCGGAGGCCGGGCAAGGTGGAGCAGCACGTTTTGCAGCATATCCGCCACCCCGAAAAAGAAGGGGCCGTCTATCTCGTAAACCTCAATATCATTGCTGTGAAGCGCCCTGATGCTCTTCTCCGTATCCTTCTCCATATTTCCCATCGCCAGGGCGCTTATCAATTCGTTGTTCTGAGGTTTTACGTCAGCTATCTCTATCATCCTGCGTATGAACAGGAATACGGCGAGCAGCACGCCTATTTCTACCGCGAAGGTTAGATCGACGAGGACGGTCAGCGCGAAGGTGCAGAGCAGGACAAACACATCGCTTTTCGGCGCGGTCTTTACTATGCGGAGGAAGCGGGCCAGGTTGCTCATGTCCCACGAAACCACCATCAGGACGGCGGAGAGGCAGGCAAGCGGTATCATTGTCGCGGCTGGCGCGAGGAAGAGGACGAACAGCACGAGCGTGACGGAATGAATGACGCCTGAGACGGGGCTTACCGCGCCGGATTTGATATTTGCCGCCGTCCGGGCTATCGCGCCGGTTGCCGGTATCCCGCCAAAGATCACAGCGGCTATGTTTCCCACGCCCTGCGCCATCAGCTCCGTATTGGAGTTGTGGCGGTCGCCGCCCATGCCATCCGCTACCACGGCGGACAGCAGCGATTCTATCGCGGCAAGCAGGGCTATGGAGAAGGCATCGGGAAAAACATCACGGACTGTGGCCAGGGTTATCGCGGGAAAATTCGGGGCGGGCAGCGCGGACGAGGCTATACTTCCGAACACATCGCCTATCGTGGGCGTCTGTAGTTTGAAAATATAGCAGACGACGGTGGACGCGAACACCGCCACTGCCGCGCCCGGTATGCGGGGCGCGAGGCGGCGTAACGCGATGATCACGGCTATCGTTCCAAGCCCTACCGCAAGGGTCGTTATGTCTATAGTCCGGGCCGCGCTGAAATGCTGCATCCATTTTTCTATGAACTCTGGCGAGCTTTGCGCTATATCGAGGCCGAAAAAGTCCTTTACCTGCTGCGAGAATATCAGAAGGCCCACTCCGGTTGTGAAGCCGGTGGTAACAGGGTAGGGGATGTACTTGATGAATTTGCCAAGCCCGGAAAGGCCCATCAGGATCAGCAGTATACCCGCTATTATCGTGGCGGCGGTGAGGCCGGCCATGCCCTGCCGGGAGATTATGCCGTAGATTATGACGACGAAGGCGCCCGTCGGGCCCGCTATCTGGAAACGGCTTCCGCCGAGGACGCTGACAAAAAAGCCGGCGATAATCGCCGTGTAAAGGCCCTGGGCCGGGGTTCCGCCCGCCGCTATGCTGAACGCCATCGCGAGCGGCATGGCCACTATGCCCACCAGAAAGCCGGAAACGCAGTCCCTGCCAAACGCGCCCCACGAGTATGCAAAGCCGCCGGCGTTCTTTTTCCGGAACAGTTCGGCCATGCGGGGAATGAGGTCTTCAAGCCGGACGGTTTTCAAGCGCTTCATTACAAAAGTTTAACTGTGGGGACACCCTTCAAACAAGCGGTCAGGCGGGTTAATCTAATGATTGAGAAATTGGCCTGTTATGCCGATAAATGAACTATAATGAACCTCCCGCCCTATGGCGGATTATCCCGCAAGTGCTTGCGCTATTTACCGGGGTTCGTTCCGTTACTAAAATTATCTAACCGCGGGGCAGAGGCTCCGGCGCGAATAAGGTCCAGGGAGGATGCGTGAAAAAAATTTTTCTTTTTTCAATATTAATTGTATTTTTGTCTATGAACGCTTACACTCAAATGAGTATGTCCCTGGGAGCCGGCGGCGAGGCAAACACCTATTCAAACGGTGGTATTGCCGTGGGACTGGGAGGCCTGGCGGACTTTCGTTTGAACGAAATGTTTTCGCTTGGAGTGAGGCCCATGATGAACATTGACATGGGGCCGGACGCCTTCACGGTGCTGGAAGTTACCGGGAACATCCGGTGGTACTTTTTGCGGTTCAGGAGCCTGCTGAGCTACTACTATTTGTGGCAGAACATGTTTCACTTTTTTGTGGAGCTTGACGCGGGCGGCGCATTTGCCTACCTGGATTCGTCATCCAAGCTTTCATTCAGCGAATGGGTGGTTGGCGGCACAGCCGGCGTGCGCATCGTCTTTTGGGAAATGTTCTATGTTGAGCCGTACATCCGCTATGCCGCGATCACACAGGTTTTTGGCGCGGGCGTTTTGTTTGGGGTAACGATCAAGTCAAAGGATGAACTGCGGTAACCCCGGCAGAAGAAAATATCCGGCCCGAATGTACAGGCGCCGGGGGGAGCTGAAATGAATAAACCGATGAAAAAAATAATAAAAAAAATTTCCCTGCTCTGTGTATGCGCCGCGCCGCTGTT
>JAIRMP010000154.1 GCA_031258615.1 Spirochaetaceae bacterium
CAAGGACGACTCGTAACCCGTTCTCTTTCACGCTTAGCGACTCGCAAGGACAATGACTCAGCTACTGGCGTATGTTTGGTGCAGGCTGGCCTGCCTAGGAGCCGTAGGCAACGGCGTAAAGGTTGTCAAGGATGTTTTTGATTTTTTTGCCGTATTCCCTGTCCGTAGCCCATGAGCCGGCAAGTCCATAAATTGTGGGGGCGGAACCGTAGCGAACCAGACGATAGCGCGGGTCAACGAGGGGAAGTTTGAGCGGTTCTTCTGTGGCGTAGGCCTTCAGGTGCTGAATTTGGGCGCGTATTCCTATCTGCGGGGACGGAAAACTCTCGCCTTCGTTGCCCGGGCCTAACGCGCCCAGCCCGCAAAAATTGTTCATTTCCTGCCTCACCAGACCGCCAAAAGACAGAAAACCGGTTTCCAGGCACATCTGCGAAAACGCTATGTCGTGATTCACGCCCTCCGCCGCCGCCTCCTCGACATACAGCCGCGCAAACTCGCGCGCAAAGGGTTCCTCAATCTCAGGATTCACGAGCAGTAAAAACGCGGCAAGTTTTTCACTATCAACCGAACCGCGTCCAAGTATCAATTCTGGGGACGAAGGAATCTCCGGCAGCATCTTTTCCGGCGTGCTTATGTTTTCAGCATATTCCGGCGCGGCCGTCTTCACCGGCGCCTCCTCACGGACAGCTACCGCATTACTGCGCGGCGCGGAACTGCATGAAAAGAACAGAAACGAAAAAATAACAAAACCAATGAAACTGAATTTTAGAGCTTGCATAATTTAGTATCGGCATGGATTTACCGGATTTAAGAGACAAATCACGGCGGCGTCCTTCACGCCGGTGCTCCCTCTATTGCCAGAATACGCTCCCCGATCACGCCGATTCCCCGCGTCCAGAAACCGGCGTCCGTAATATCAAAGCCGGCCTTCAGCGCGAGGTCTTCGGCTGAACAGCGCCCGGTCGCTTCGAGCAGGCCGCGGTACGCGCCGGCAAAAGAGGAGTCCCCCCTGCCGCGGGCATAGAGCGACAGCGCGAAAAGCTGCCCAAAGGCGTACGGATAGTTGTAAAACGGCAAACTCGGGCTGTAGTAGTGTATCTTTACCGCCCACATATAAGGGTGAAGTTTTTCCGCGTCTAGCGCGTCCCCGTAGGTCTTTTGCTGCGCGTCAAGCATCATGGCACAGAGTTCGGCGGCGGAAAGCTCCCTGTATTCCCGCCTGGCAAACAGTTCCTTTTCAAAGTAGTACCGCGACAGGATGTCCACGAGGGTCTGGCACGAATCCTTCACGCTGCCGTCGATACGCTTGAGCCTTTCGGACGGCGGCGCTTTCTTAAGCGCCTCTTCAAAGACCAGCGTTTCAGCAAAGATGCTCGCGGTTTCTGCCAGCGTCATCGGGTAATGGGACAGGGCGCGGGGCAGGCCCTTAATCAGTTCGTGGTGCCAGGCGTGGCCTGTTTCATGGGCCAGAGTCAGCGCCGCGTCGAATGAGCCGTCAAAGTTGCAGAGGATGCGGGCCTCCTTTGCCAGCGGAAAGTCCGTGCAGTACGCGCCGCCTATCTTGCCGTCCCGCATCTCCGCGTCCACCCAGCCTGCGGTGTAGGCCCTCCTGGCAAAGTCCGCCATAGCTGGGTCAAAACCGCCGAAGCAGTCCGCTACAAGGCCGCACGCCTCGTCCCACGACAGCCGGGCCTGCCCGGGGAAACCTTCACCCCGGTCGAGCGGGGCAAACAGGTCGTAAAACGCGCATTTTTCAACGCCGAGCAGCCGCGCCTTGACCGCAAGGTAGCGGCGGAACAGCGGCAGCGCGTCTTCTATAGCGGAGATCAGGGCGGCAAGGGTTTTTTCGCTTATACGCGATTGAAAGGCGGACTTTTGCAGCGGGCTATCCCAGCCCCGCCGCTTGTCAACCGTGATCGCAAAGCCCTTTACGCCGTTAAGCGCCGCCGCCATCGGGATTTCCACTGCCTTCCACGCATCAAGCTCCGCCTCGTACGCGCGGCGGCGCAGTTCCCTGTCCGTGTTATTGGCGAGCGCGCGAAGTTCCGTAACCGTCTTCCGCTCCCCGGTAGCGGCGTCCCAGACAGCGGAAGCGGTTGAAGCAAGCGCCTCGTGGAGCCGCGCCCAGGCGTCCCCGCCAGAACGGCACAGATCGTTGGCCAGGTCCTCCATCCCGCTTTCCATTTGGAAAGCGGCCTTCTCTATCATCTCCGCGAGGAAAAAGGCGTAAGGTTTTATACGGCTGTCCTCCCCCGCGAGTGACAGCACGCGCTCTTTTTTTGACGCAAGCGCGCCGCGAAACTCAACGGCAGCCTTGCCCAGCGGCAGCTTCAACGCTTCAACGCGGTTTATTTCCGCCCGCGCTCGCTCATTCCGCGTATCGGTCGTATAGATCGCCTCCGCGTAGGCGCTCAGGTTTTCCGCGTACTCGCCTGCCTCCTCCCATGCCGTAATCAGCGCCCGCAGCGTTTCGGCGCAAAGATTCCGCGTCAGTTCCCCCGTCCGCGCCATCAACTCTTCAATCTTTTCCGTCAAAAGGCGGCAATCCCGGCTATACTCCGCGCAGTCAAACGAACTGTAAACGGAACTCAAATCCCATCTGGGCGCATTAGAACTCATATCCGGATTATACAATTATCAATGGGCAATGGGCAATGGGCCGCAATGACACAGCAATTTTACTTTTTGATTTGTACCCGGCCGTCATTGCAAGGCGCACAAGCCGCTTTGCGGCTTGTGGGTACTCACCAATAACTAAGCGAAAAGAAAATAGCCGGTATTGTCTCGCATGAGATTCAGCACGCGATACAGCTTATATTGTCCGTCCTGATTTTATGAAAAATAAAAAGTTGTTATGGGAAAAATCGCAGGGCAGGGATGGGCGCAGTCCATCCGGCAATATGTCCCCTAGCGCGGTCTCGGGCAACCCTGTAACTTCATTATCGCCAGATTCCCCGGATGAGTCAAGCGAAATTTCCGGGCCTTCCGGCGGCGCGGATGCGCTCCTCCTTCTCCAGTTGACCAGGAAGAAGGGATGAACGAGGCGCGCGCCGCGGCTGAGGGCGGGGAAAGCCGCGAGGAGTTTATAAGCCGCGTGATGGAGGAGGACGGGGAGTCGCCGGACGACGCCGGCGGCGAGGCGGAGTACCGCGAATGGCTGGGCGAGCTTTACGACAGGGCAAATGGCGGACTGGATTGCTTCGCACTGTCAACAAGTTAAGAATTCTTGTCCGCGGATTAACAGTGATTTTGGCTTCTTTAATCTGTGACGAACTTTAGTTCGCAATCAGCGTAATCTGTGGACTTTTTTGTTCCCCGTTTTTTTAACTTGTTGACAGTGTCCATATCCCATTGACGCAGCCTGATTTCCGCCACCGCTTGGCAGCGGCGGTCTCACTGCTCACCGACAAGCCATTCCTTTATGTTGCGTTTCTCGTAGTCAAAGTTCACTCCCACCTTGACGAGCTTCTTCCCGCTCCCGCGCCAGGGGAGCAGGTACTCCCTGCTGTCAATCTGAGCCAAAGCCTCCTCAGCGCTCCCGTTCAGCTTGAACTCAAAGCAGTACACCTGCTTCCGCGTCTCTACAAGCGTGTCTATACGCCCGTCCGC
>JAIRMP010000016.1 GCA_031258615.1 Spirochaetaceae bacterium
GGGAAGATCGGCGTCGAAAAAAATGCAGGGGATTTCACTGTCCTGTATTTTTGTTATCAGGTTTTTAATCTTTTCCGGCATTATCGGGGATAAAATTATCCCGTCCGGTTTTCCCAGCAATAAAGAATCGGATGCCCTGTTAAATTCAGTGATACTGTAGCGGTCAAACTGGATGATTTCCGTTTTCACCCCTAAGGACGCGATCTCCCGCGAGCCTTCCTGTATGCCTGCAAGCACCTGCGCCCAATAGCCCGCGTCCTGATTCTGGCAGGGCAGGAACGCGCAGAACCTGTACGAGCGGTTTCGCTTGAGCCGCCGCGCTATCGGGTTTGGCGTAAACTGGTATTTTTCGATTATCGACTCGATCCTGGTCTTCGTTTCAGCCGATACGCGCCCCCGGTGGTAGATTACGCGGTCAACCGTTCCTATAGATACGCCCGCCAAAACGGCGATTTCTTTTACAGTCATTTGTTTTTCAACGCCAAACGGTCATGTTATTTCTGCACAGTTCCTTACAGAATATTATTACGCAATCCAGGTTTATAAACAACCCCTCCGCGGTTGTTTCCGGAGTTTGCCTAAGCAAGCCGTAGGCTTGCGGCGCAAACTCCAGCCGTTGTTGGGGGCTTTGCGAGGGGACTGCCTTTGGACCTGACGATGCCGGCAAAACGTTACGCGGCCTGCACAGTTAAGGGGAAGCTGCCTCCGGTTCGGCGGGGGGCGCGCCCGGTTCGGCGGAAAGTCCGGCGGCGCTTTCTGTGGCGTCCGGTTCGGCGGGGAGCGCCTCCGGTTCGGGCGCTTTTCCGGTAAGGGGGCTGGCTTCTTTATTGGCCTCCCACACATAGCGGCCTATGCGGTAAAAAGTTTCGGCCAGGCAGAGACCCATCACTATGCTAAGGCCCATAGAACCCCAGTAAACCACATCGTGCTGCTCTTTCAACGCTGGATCGCCGGTACGGTTGTACGCCGCCGTTATCGTATTGTTCAGGCCTATGCCAAGTACGGCAAGCGGCAGCGCTATCCAGAAACGTCCGTAGGCGGAGTAAAACTTTTTTCGCGCGGCTTCCGTCCGGCCTTCCGCCGGCGGTATCTTTGGATCGAAAACAATCGGGTCCTTCGATACGATAAAGACAGTCTGATCGACCCTGCCGTCCGGCGTTTCTACATTTAGATTCTTCTGCTGGCCCGAATGTCCCTTCAACCTTAACGGCGTCCGCCCGGCATAGAGGGCGCCGTCGTACACGGCGGCGCTGTTATCGCCGTCCGATGTTTCGGCGCCGTCCCCGTCCGGCGCCGCGGACGGTTTTTCGGGAGGCAGCGCCCCCTGTTTGGGCGGAGGCTGGTCTTTGAGGGATACGTCAAACTGATCGACAGGTATGGGAGAAAGCTCGATCGACACGTCCGTCCGCGCCCCTTCGATAAGCTCAACCTCCGCCGTAAATGTTTCATGATCCTCGGCAAACGCTGTTATGGAAACAGCGCCCGGCGTAAAGTCCATCAGCTCTGTTTCGCCATCGCTGGCGACATAATCATCAACAATGATAAGCGCGTTGGCCGGGTCAGCCTTGACCTTGAGCCACGCCGGCAGAAAGCCTGAAATGTGGTCAAACAGCCTGTCGCCAAGCTCCGTTGAGCCTTCCTTTATCGCCTCCGGTGAAAAAATAGCGCTGTCCGTGTAGGTTACCTTTCGCGCATAGACGCTCCACAGCGCTATTTCCACGTAAAGCCTGTCGAAGTACCACGTTATCTTGCCCGTAAGAAAGGCGTCCGCCTTCCGCCCCGTACAAAAATAGTATTCCTGTCCCGCAGCCGGCGGCGCGGGGAAATTTTTTGTCAGATTCTCTTCGGTAAGTTTTACGGCTGGTGAAAGGGCGAGAGGAGGAGTAGACACCATGGACTTGGCAAACTCATAGCGCAGCGTCTCTATCTCCTTGTCGATTTTCTTTACCGCCTGCTTGTATTTATAGCTTTCATTGCCGGCAAAAATAAGTTTGTCCCGCTCCGCCAGTTTTGCGCTCAATTTCTTTGCCGCCGCGTTTTCGGCCTTTTGTCTGGCAACCGTGCTGTAATACTCGGCCTCCTCGTTTAGCCAGAGACGGGAGACAGCGGTACGCATATCCTCAACAATGTACTGCATCACCATCTGCCCCATCACGGCGCGGGCCGGCGGCATCTCGCTCACGTCAAACTGCGTAATGCACAGCGTCCAGGTATCGTTGATCGGCGCGGGAGGCTCCTCCTTCGCCCCGCCCGCGAACGCGAAAAAAGCGGTGGACTGCATAATAATGGCAAAAAACCATACGTTCTTCATCGCGCCGCCGCGCCCTTCCATGCGAACTTTAAGTAGCCGCTTATAAACAGGTCTATGTCCCCGTCCATCACGGCCTGAATGTTTCCCGTCTCCGCCTTTGTCCGGTAGTCCTTTACAAGCGTGTACGGCTGGAAGACGTAGGAACGTATCTGGTTTCCCCATGAAATGTCCTTCTTTTCCTGCGCGAAGCGCTCGTTCTCTTTCTCTTTTATCTGCCGGTAATGCTCGTACAGGCGGGCGCGCAGCATATCCATGGCCATTGCGCGGTTCATTGTCTGACTCCGCTCGCTCTGGCAGGCCACGACTATGCCGGTAGGCAGGTGGGTAAAGCGGACGGCGCTGTCCGTCTTGTTGACATGCTGACCGCCTGCTCCGCATGAACGGTAAGTGTCCACCCGGAGGTCTTCCGGGCGTATGTCCACCTTGATCGAATCGTCCAGCACGGGGAACACGTAGACCGAGGCAAACGATGTGTGGCGGCGCGAGTTCGCGTCAAACGGTGATATACGCACGAGCCGGTGAACGCCGCTCTCCCCCTTCAGCCTGCCAAACGCGTACGGGCCGTCAATCTTGGCGGTGGCGCTCTTTATCCCGCCTTCCGCCTCCAGCCTGTCCTCCTCCTCAACGGAAAACCCCTGCCGCTCCGCCCAGCGCAGGTACATCCGGTAAAGCATCCCCGTCCAGTCGCAGGCTTCCGTCCCGCCCGCGCCGGAATGTACGCTCAAGAAGCAGCCCGACCCGTCCACCTCGCCGGGCATCAGCTCAAATATGTTTTGTTTTTCGTACTTTGCGTTTATCGCGGCCAGGGACGCCTTGATCTCAGGCGTATGCGATTCGTCATTCGCTTCCTCCGCCAGATCGAACAGAGTTGAGAGGTCATCTATTTCCGCGACAAGCGCCTTCCACGGCTCATAGCGGTTTTTCAACGTTTTTAACTCAGTCATCACCTTTTCGGCAGCGGCGCTGTCGTTCCAGAAACCGCCTTCAGCCGCGCGGTTTTCCAGTTCAGCTATCTTCTGCCGCAGAGCGGACCGTTCAAAGACGCCCCCATGTTTCCAGGATTTGTTTTTTTAATTCGTTTACAGGCGCGCTCAATTCAGACAACAGCATTGTTTCCTCCGTAAATACCAATTTTTTTGAGAGATACAGGACTCGAACCTGCCGCCTTCAGCTCCGGAGGCTGACGCTCTATCCAGATGAGCTAATCTCTCCCACTGGTAAAACGATACCCCATTACAAGGCCGCTGTCAATTTGCCGCCGGCGTCCCGTGTTCAACGCGGGTAGGGAAGCCCCCGCCGGCGGCCTTGCCGCGCCTTTAGTCCAGGATCGTAATCTCGACGCGGCGGTTCAGCCCGCGGCCATCCCCGGAAGAATTGTCGCCTAGCGGCTTCGCGCCGCCCCAGCCCTTGTAGATGAAGCGCCCCAGCGGGATACCGCGCGCCGAAAGCTCATCGACGATACGCTTGGCGCGCTCAACGGACAGCCGCATCTCCGCGTCAGGCCGTCCCGTAGCGGCGGTATGCCCTTCCACAAGAAATGTCCTGCCCTCTATCCGGGAAAGCGCGGCGGCGATAAGGTCGAGGCGGGCAGCCTCGGACGGCAGAAGCTGATCCGAATCGCTTACAAACTGTAGATCGCGTATCGAAAGCCGCAAGCCTGAATCCACCGGTTCAAGATCGACACCGTCAGTGCCGGCCACCTCTTTCTTGATTTTTCCGCCGTCAAGCGGGACTATGCTCTGCGTAAAACAGAGCGTAAAGCCCTTAAACCGTACATTTTTACCATCGTTCCACGAAAATATCTCATCGAATCTATCCCGCGACATTAGCATTATGCCGTTTTCCACCGCTATCAGAATGGTAACATCATGTTTTCCGCTCACCTTGTTGAGGACGGCGCCCCCGCCTGAAAACGCCCCGCGCTCCGGCGAATTGAGCGCCGAGATGCCAGCGTTCGACTCGTAGCTCGCCTCTATGCGGTGAACGGGGATGCTCCTGTACTCCTCAACCCCCTTGTATTCGTAAACGGCGGTGAACGGGACGATGAAGGTTCTGCCTTCATTCAGCGGATCGACAGCCCGCTGACCGTCCGCCGTCCAGCTCTCCCCCGCCGTAACGCCGCCGGCCTCGTACACGGGAAAGCTGCGTAGGACGGGAAAACCCCTGTCGTCCGCAACGCGCATTCTGCCCTCAGCGTTCAGCGCAAAATTGACAGGGACGATCGCGTTGACGGCGCGCGCGCTCTGCCTCATGTCGCGCAGCGTCTCCTCCATTACGATAAAATTCCCCGTGTACAGGGCCGCCCCCCCGCTGTCCGTACCGGACGGGTTGATCGAGGCGCGTACCTCGCGGTAAACGTGCCCCAGGTACTCGCCATCGTCGTACCGTGAAAAATCGGAACGCTCCACGATCGTATAGGGTTTGTCAGTTTGCAGCTTAAACGTTACGCCGTCATTCTCCCCGCCGTTCCCCGGAACGGCGGACGTCAAAAAAACGGTAACATAGAGCAGACAGGTATTCAAAAAAAGCTTCTTACGCGCGCATATTCTCATAAAGCCCCCTATCTATTCATCGGATTGACTCACCAGCGGGTTTAGCTCAGGCCCGCCTGCCTGCACCGGGTGGCAAGCCTACGGCTTGCATAGGAGTTTGCGTCGCCGCAAAGCGGCTTACCGCAAACTCCAGGCCGAAGCGCGTAACCCGTTATCTTTCACGCTCAGCGAATGGCAAGGACGACTCCTCAGCTATTGGCGTATGTTTGGTGCAGGCTGGCCTGCCTGCTAGTCGGTGAAGTTTAGGATGGCGGTTTCTATGAATGAGAGGAGGCAGCTGGCAAGGAATGGGGGCGTGCTTTCCGGCAGGGAATTCTTCCATAGGTGGATGAAGGCCGCGGCGTCCCTTTTACCGAGAGGGAGCTTTTTTCCCAGCAGGCTCGTTTCACAGTCCCTGTTACGGATCACGGAGACACCTGAAAACACGATCCGTATATCGGACAGGATATTGTTCTGGATGCGGGCGAGAAAAACTACGAGACCTGACTCGCCGGGGGGCTCGTTTACCGCGTCAAAATGCCTGCAAAGGGTAAAGTCCCACTGGTCCAGCGGAATCCTGATACGGTACAGAACCTCCTGGGGATGAAAAACGCTCATCTTTTCGGGGCCCGTAAGACGGAGCGCGCTAATCCAGCGGGACTGGGAGCTTGTACGCAGTTCGCAGCGGATATCCAGGGCTATCAGGGCGGCGGCGAGCGGCTCATAGTCCGAGCTCTGGTAAATGATACAACCCATACCCAGCGTGTTCCGCAGGAATCTGCTGTACAGGCAATCCAGCGCCTGTCTGAGGGCGGCGGGGACGATCTTTCCAAGTTTGCAAACCTGCCGCAGGCTTACCATAGAGCCTATTTCTATGTAACGCTCCGTGCGGCTGATGTTATACAGATCGGCAAGGTTATCCGTGCTGATGATGACATTTGGCAGCGCGATAGTCCTGCCGTGCTGCTGCTGTATCTGCCGGGCGCTGACGGAGAAAATATCCGCGCTGCCCACGCGGTTTAACGCGCCGAAGAATTCCTGCATGGTGGACGGGTAAAAAATCTGACTAATTCTTTCGCTCACGACGCCTCCTCCGGCGTATATCCGCCGCCGCTATGACCGCGTCCGCCAGATTTTCACCCAGCGCACAGCGGCACCTTATGTCGTTGAAGGCCGAAAGTATTTCGGCGCGAGGCGGCAGTTCCTTTTCGGTAAGAAGGGTTTCAGTTAAAAGAATCTTTGCCGTGTCGCAAAAACCGCAGTTCTCCACATCGCTCTGGTTGAACGCGCGGACTATATCAGCGTAATTATCCGTCAGCGAGAAGCCCTCTATCGTTATGACCTCGCTGCCGCGCATACGGAATGCCGGTATAAGGCAGGCGGAGCTCACCGAGCCGTTAAATATGACGGCGCAGGCGCCGCAGCAGCCGCTTAAACAGCCGCGTTTTGCGCCGTACAGCATAAAATTGCCGCGCAGTATGTCTATGAGCCGGCAGTTCGGGGACGTTTCTACCGTAACGTCTTCGCCGTTCAGGATGAAAGCTATCGTCATTCTTCTTTTTCTCCATGCGATTCCTGCCCGCCGCACGCACGACCTTCAACGGCGCGCCAAATGTCGCGGGGGAACACCGGTATTGACAGGAAGTGGTGATCGCAGGCCTGAGTAAGCGCCTGCAAGTAAGCCGCCGGAAACACGCAGTACGGCAGTTCCCCTATCGTATCCGGGCTTTCCTCCGCCGGGCTTTCCTCCGCCGGGCTTTCCCCCGCGCCGTCCCGTTCGGAGAAGATGATGTTTATGGGGGGAATGGAGGAGAGCGCCGGGAGTCTGTACCCGGCAGGCGCGTCTTCGTCTATTCGTCCGTCCCTGTATTCAAGTTTTTCGACGGCGGCCCAGCCCAGGGCGCAGATACTGTTTTGCAGCAGCTTGCGGCGGGCGGCGCGTTTATCGTTAAGCCCGCCGGTACGGACGGATATGCATGCGCAGCGTATGTTTGCGGAAAAATCGATCCTGTCGATCTCCAGTTCAACGGCGGCGGCGGCAAGCTGGCGCGAGTCCGTGGCGGCGGCGGACAGGCAGGCGGACTTACCCGCGAGGCTGTAGCGGTTTTTTCCGCCTCCGCCGCCGCACACGGCGATGCCTATGCCGCGCATCGGGCTTACTTTTTCGCCCGTCTCCCTCCAGCGGAGGCGCAGCAGCTCGTACGCGGCCCATTTTCGTTTGTAATCGCACTGTTTCATCATGCCGCCCATCAGTTTTTCCCATTCGTCCGCCGGCAGCTTCTTTTCATTGAAATGCTGGGCGCGCCAGGCGGAACCTTCCACGCGCGCGGTATCGGCAATCCTTGAGACATGACGCTCCAGCGCGAACGCTCCCTGTGCCGCTCCGAAACCGGCAAACGGGGAGGCGGGCGGCAGATTTGTCTTTACCGCCTCCGCTTTCACCCGTATACGCCCCAGCCTGTAATGGCCGGCAGCCGCCCGCGCGATACTGCCCAGCATCGCGTCCGCGAAAAATGTTCCCGCCCCAAAACCGGCGCGTATATTTACGGTTGTTTCGTAAGGCTCGCCTTTGGGATCGAGCAGGCTGGAAAATTCCAGAACGGTTTCCGGGCGTTTGGGCGAATAAAGAAAATCCTCCCCGCGCGTCAACATAAGTTTAACCGGCCTCTTTGTGATAAACGCGGCAAGGGCGGCGTGAACGGCAACAAGGGACGGGTACCATATCTTTCCGTCAAGGTGAATGCCCAGATCAACCGTTTTAACGGAAACCGCGCCGGCAGGTAAAGACAACGCCTCCGCGACGCTCTGTTTCACATGACCAGGCCACTGCGTCGCCGTGTATACGATCACTCCGTCTTCAAGGAGGCCGGCAAGCGCGCCGTGCGGTTCACTGTACCAGTGTTCCTGCGCCCCTGTTCTGTAGGTTCCGCTTACAACGACGGTTTCCGGTTTGGGCGCCGCCGTAAGACCCTCAGCCGTCCCGTCCGTCCCGTCCGCCTGGGGCTTCTCTTTCGGCGCGCAGACACTCTTTGGGAAGGCTTCCGTATCGATCATTACCTGCGCCGTGATCTCGGCGCCGGCTGAGCCTGCCCCGTCAACCGAAAATACAGGCGGAGAAGCGGCCTCCGTCTCAACAACGATCCCGGCGGCAAGCTCTTCCAGTTTTTCCCTGTCGGGCCCCACAAGTATCGCTACCGGTTCGCCTATGTAGCAAAGTTTTTCCGAAGCGAGTACAGGCGTCTCTCCGCCCGCCAAACTATTCCGACCGGGAATATCGGCTGCCCGTATCAACCTGTACTGGTTGTCAAGCGCGGGGCAGTGTATGTCCTTTAACAGACAATTCGCGGCAGGTGAACGTACCGTTACGGCCAGGCACTGGTTTTCCAGGAATATATCGTCTACAAACAAGGAACTTCCCTCATATCAATTTGAAAACTGAAGCTATGACCCGCTCCACCTGGCTGTCCGTCATGCCGGGCCATATAGGCAGCGAGATCACGCGGCTGTAAGCGTCCTCCGCCCTCGGAAAGCCGCCGTACCCGGTACCGTAACGTTTTCTGTAGTACGGCATCGTGTGGAGCGGTATAAAGTGAACCGACACCCCTATCCCCCATTCCTGGAGTTTTTTTACGCAGTCCCCCCGGACGGCGGCAAGCGGCGGGTTTAAGCGCAGCGGGTACAGGTGCCGCGCGTCCCCCGCCGTGCTGGGCGGGATCGAAAAGAACGGGCTCGCGGAGAATGCCGCGTCGTAACGGGCCGCGATACGCTTGCGTTTTTTCAGCAGATCGTCCGCCCGCCGCAGTTGCACGCGGCCTATCGCGGCTAGTATGTCGGGAAGGTTGTACTTGTAGCCGGCCTGGACGACCTCGTAGTACCATGAAGCGGCAGGCCCGGTATACCGGTTCCAGACGGGCCGGTCTATGCCGTGGCAGCGGAGCAGGGCTACCCGTTTTATCAGGTCATTGTCGCGGCTCACCACCATCCCGCCCTCGCCCGTGGTAATTGTTTTCGTAGCGTAAAACGAAAAGACGCCCGCGTCCCCCAAAGCGCCGGCAGGTTCGCCTGTTTCGGAGTACGCGGGGAAGGCGTGGGCTGCGTCCTCCACCACCGCCATGCCGTAGCGCCGGGCGGTTTCGTTTACCGCCTTCATATCGCAACAGAGGCCGCCGAAGTGTACCGGTATGACAACTCGCGGCCTCCCGGAAGGCCCGCCCGCTTCGTAGGCGGTCTTGCCCTCACTGAGCCGCCGCGCCGTCCTTTCGAGCGCCTCCGTGTCTAGCAGGAAAGAGTCCTCCGCGCAGTCGATAAACGCTGCCTCCGCGCCGGTATGGATGGCGGTCTCAGCGGTGGACGCGAATGTATATGTCGGTATGAGCGCCACATCACCCGCCTGAAGGTCTAAGGCTTCCAGCGCCAGGTGGAGGCCGCCGGTCGCGCTGCTTACGGCGGCGGCGGCAAGCGGCTTCGCCCGGCTTAAGCGCTCCGCGAATTCCCGCTCAAAGGCGAGCGCCTCCCCCGCGGTCGTAAGCCAGCCTGACCGCAGCACCCGCAGCACGGCCTCCTCCTCCTCCTCTCCTATAAACGGACGGAAAAACGGAATATTCGCTGTTCCACAGCCCCCTGAATCCGCAAGCATGATCTATACTGTGCCCCATTTCCCGCCCCCTCGCCAAGCCATGTAACAACCGAGCGGCTTTACGAGCCGGGTGGAGTTTGCGGCGGCTGACACCACCGACCCGCCTGTGGCTTGTGGCGCAAACTCCGAAGACAACCGCGGAGCGGTTGTACAAGCGCGAAGCGCTTGCCACATTCTTTACCAAGACGCAGTGTCCCTGTATACTGTTACTGTATACTGTTACTATGAACTGCCAAGCGGCATTAAGAAGGAGCGTGTTATGCCTACAATCAAAAACGTACCGAAAAAGGGTGCAAGGGTGTATGCCAGAAAAAAGGCAAAAAAAGTAACGTTAGACGACGTATGGGCGGGCTTTGCGGAGCTTCAGAAAGCCCACGCGGAGACAGAGGCCGCCATCAAGAAGACGCAGGCCGCCATCAAGAAGACGCAGGCCGCCATCAAGGAAACACAGGCCACACTTAAAGAGACCCAGGAATCCCAACTGAAAGCCCATGCGGAGACAGAGGCCGCCATCAAGGAGACTCAGGAATCCCAACGGAAAGCCCATGCGGAAACTGAGGCCGCCATCAAGAAAACACAGGCCGCCATCAAGGAAACACAGGCCACACTTAAGGAGACCCAGGAATCCCAACGGAAAGCCCACGCGGAAACTGAGGCCGCCATCAAGGAGACCCAGGCAACACTTAAAGAGACGCAGCGTATGCTTGGCGACTTGGCTAACAAGTTTGGCGATGAGGCCGAACACACGCTTATTCCCGGCCTTATGGAAAAGTTCAAACAGTATAACTTTAATTTCGG
>JAIRMP010000188.1 GCA_031258615.1 Spirochaetaceae bacterium
TAAGGACCCGCGCAGAAATAACATGACCATGAGGTCATGTTATTTCTTTATTTATTTATGCGCGGCTCCTAAAATACTGTTCGCCGTATAGTATTTTAGGGTTAATTCAGGTAACCGCTCACGGGTCGGGCTTGAAAATTTGGTGAATTTCCCGATAATATAAGTACAATGTCTGAAAATGATTTCCTCACACGTTTAAAGGAAGTGCTTGAAGCCCGGAGAGACTGGTTTGACAGGGTTGAACTGCCTAAACTGAAAAACGATTTTTATTGCTTTCATAATGCTGTTACATCGCTTTACGCTTTGTTTGCAAAAAAAGGATTCATAATTGAAGACCCTTACAAGAATGAGACAAAGGCAGGCGATCTGGAGGTTCCCGCCGTAGTAGGGACGCTTTCCGATTCCAATAAACGGGAACTGCTTGGCAGACAGCTTTCTGCGCTTGACAACGAACTTGATTTTCTTGTGAATTTTTATGAATTTTCTACCTCCAGCTTTACCCAGGAAAAACTCAAGATAATGGTGGGGCTTGTAAAGTATGTTGACTGGATGCATCTTACTCCGGACGGCATAAACCCTGCAACCCAGGCCGTAAGCGAAATAGTAACCAAAATAAGGCACGGTATAAACGATCAGTTTTCCACACAGGTGCTTACAGACTCGCTTGTTACGCTGACATCGTCAACAAAAACAATCATAAATTCGCTTAAACTGCTCAGTGACTTTAACCGTGAACTGTATAAGTACGACCTGCGTGTCAACATCACATCCTCAATGAGTGCGGACGAGGCAACGGCTTTAAACATTAAAAAAAAGCTTGACAGTGCCAAAAACGGTATCCCATTCCACACGGAACTTGTAAATGAGCTTATAAAAGAGGACTATTCGGCCAATTCCAAATCTTTGCGGGAAGCTGTTTTGCAGAAGCTTTCGGTAGAAATGGGGCAGGACAGAATGGGTAAAAATGGGCAGGCTTCTTTTAAGCCGATTCTGATTGACGGGCTAAACTGCATAGGCTCGGCAGGCGTAAATATTGGTGAAATCGTTAAAAAAATCAGTGAAAATAGTTACCTGCTGGAAAGGCAAAAGAAAGGAATTTGGGAAAAAATAAAAAAACTTATTGCCCAAATATCGAACAGCAAGGAAGAACCAGTCATATACGAGCTTGAACAGATAGACACGGCAAACGGCAGGCCTGTCTGTGAAAAATTGAATTTTAACATTTTTTGCGCGACACTCGATAAAAAAATGGCGATTCTGAATGCGATCGCCCTGCGGGGGACTGCCGTTAAAAAACTTGAAGGCATGAATGAGGAGCACCTGATCGAACTACTCCAGCGCAACATGAAAGATGTCCTGAATTTACACAAGACATTGAACGGGCTGGATGATTATTTTAAAAACGCGGCGGACAAGGACACACGTCCAAAAATTAAAGGGATTAAGCCTGAGCTTTCCGCGTTGAAAAATACGATCACTAAGGCAAATGAAAAGTTACAGGACTACAACGCCCAGAAGGAAGAGGCGGAGCAGTTCAAAAAGCTTGGTATCAACATGGAAACTTGAAAACGGAGAAATTCGATTTTGACAAAAAAAATTTTTAACCGGTACATACCTGCCCGCAAACACACGCGCGTGTATGTCTTTTTGTTTGGGTTGATTCTGACCGCGTTGTGTTCCGCCGGTATTGCCGCCGCTGACGGTGAGCCTCCCACTGCGCAGGACGACTTTTCGGGTGATACCCGAACTTCGCTTACGATGATAATGTCCGGCAGGGACATAGAGTTTGATTTTAGAAAGTCTTTCCTGGCAAGTGAAGCGCAGATATACTCCGGCCTGTACGAGGGGCTTTTTTCTTACCACCCGTTGACGATGGAGCCGGTAGCCGCGGTGGCAAGCCGCTGGAAACTGTCGGATGACAAGAAGGTGTGGACATTCACGCTGAGGGACTATGCCCGTTACTGGAATGGCGATTCCGTAAAGGCCGAAGATTTCCGTGCCGCCTGGCTTTCCTTGCTTGAGCCGGGACGCAACTCTCCCTACTCATCACTATTCGACATTATCGAAGGGGCAGGCGACTACCGCACAGGCCGCGTTACCGACAAGGCCAGGGTCGGCATAGAAGCGCCGGACGATAAGACTCTTGTGGTGCGCCTCGCCTCGCCAGCCGCCTTCTTTCCCAGTATGCTGTGCCACCACTCCTTCAGCCCGGTACACCCCGCGATGCTGAATGTCGAGGACTGGTCCAGCACATCCCCGATCTCGAACGGCCCCTACTACCTGCTCGAAAATAACGGCAAGACCAAGGTGTTTGCCCGCAACGAACTCTACTGGGATGCGGTGGATGTGAGGCTAAAAACGATAACCGTACACCTCACTGACGATGGGGACGAGGCTTCCGCCACCTGGAATTCCGGCGGGGCGGACTGGATTTCCGGCGAAGTGAATCTTGAAACACTGATCAACCGGTCCGGCATAACGGTGAATCCAATGTTTGCCACGCACTACTACTTCATCCGGTCCGCCCGCAAGCCCTGGGACGACTGGCGTATACGCCGCGCCATGGTTCTCGCGCTGCCGTGGGACCGCATACGTGAGGGCGTCATCATGCCCGCAAAAACGCTTATATTCCCGATCATGGACTACCCCAAGATTGAGGGGATCGAGACGACTGACATACCCGAAGCCCGCAGACTCCTCGCCGAGGCCGGCTACCCGGACGGTAAGGGCCTGCCTGAACTGGTGATAAGGCTCACCCCGTCAGCGGACGCGGCGCGTATAGGCGGCCTCATGTCAACAACATGGAAGGATGAACTGGGAATCCAGGTCAGAGTCGAGGTTTTCCCGTTTGACAAGTACCTCGATTCGATGAAAGACAGCGATTACGATGTCGGTTCCTCCACCTGGATAGGCGACTTTGCCGATCCTTATACGTTTTTGCAGATGTGGCGGCGCGATTCCAACCTGAACGATGCCAATTACAACGACAACGACTACGAAAAGCTGATAAACCGCTCCATGGGGGAGGAAGGCGGTGTGCGCTGGAAGACCCTTTCCGAGGCGGAGGAACTGCTGCTGAACAGGGGAACGGTTCTCCCCATCTCGTACACCTTTGCCGTAAATATAGTGGACAGGTCTGAACTGAGCGGCTGGTACATCAATGTGCTGGATATACACCCGTTCAAGTACCTTTACTTCAAGAGCCGCCGCCCCCTCCCCGGCGTCGCGGCAGGCCAGCCCGCGCCAAACACAGGGGTAAATTCGTTGATTTCCGTGTCATTTGCCAAGTAGTGATTGCTCTCTTAATCGAGTGGGAGGCTGCCTACCACAAACCCCGCCCAATCGCGGTACCGGAGCCTCCCGCAACGTGGTTCTGACGGATAGAGTGGAGTATCCGTACCCGTTAAATACTAATTGCCGGAAGGCCGGAAGCATTGTACAATTAAAACAGGAGGAATCATTATGGATAAAGAATACCTTATACCGGAATGGAGAGCTTCGGTTGACGAGATTTGGGCAATACTGAAAGAAAACGCCGAGCAGATAAAAGCGATGGGCGCGGAAACTGACAGGCTCATTAAAGAAAACGCCGAGCAGATGAAAGAAACCGACAGGCGCATTCAAAAGACCGACGAGCAGTTGGAGAAATTAAATAGAACCGTTAAAAGGGTTACCAAAAATATCGGCGGCGTGAACCGGTCTTTCGGCGAATTGGTGGAGATACTGATCTCCGCCCGCCTCTGGGAAAAATTTCCGCAGTATAACTTTAAACGCG
>JAIRMP010000001.1 GCA_031258615.1 Spirochaetaceae bacterium
CTGCTCCGGCTCATCGTGGTGGGTATCAACTCGTTCAACGGACTGAACGACAACGACACGCCCCACGTGGTGTTCCAGTTCCAGAATATTCCGGTAAAGCGCCGTATGAACGCTGAGAAAACCAGCGTGGGCGGGTACAGGGACAGCGAGATGCGGGAATACCTGGTACCGTTTCAGAGCAAGGAGGGCAGCGGCAAATTCCTTGCGGGATTGATAAATGCCGGGGTGCCGGAAGACGTGCTGTGGGTACCGCTGAGGTGTGTGTACACAGGGAGCAGTACGGAGAAAATCAGCGACCCGCTGTGGCTGCCGACGGGGAAGGAGATGTTCTGCGACGGCTTCCAATACGATGAGGAGGAGGCGGATAACCAGGCGTGGCTTGAGTATTACGAGAGTGGAGACCTGGTAAAGTATCAGAACTCCTCCGCGGCAGGAGTTTATTGGGTGGCAACTCCCTACGGAAAGAACAAGTTTTTCAGTGTCAGCAGATCTGGCGGTGAAGTCGATAACCCTGCGGATTCGGCTTACGGCGTCGTCCCCGCTTTCTGTGTCCGGTAGGACACGGCTGGTCTTTCACTCCCACCCCCTTGTGGGGCGGGTCCTTGCCGCGATTTAAGGTTTGAAAGAAGTACGATAAAAAGGAGGGATGGGCACGGGACGAGGATGCGGGGGTACGGGGACAGGACAGTATGGAAGCCACGGACTCCCCCCTTCCCCCCTTAACCTTTGAAAAACACGGGGAATACTACAAAACATTGAACGCCGCGCTGCCTGGAGATGATTTATATGCCGGCACAACACTTGCAAGGCTGTTCCGGACAGCAGGTTACAGCTTTCCGTTCACCTGGTAAGGACGAATCACACCCTTGGATAACCGAACAATTTAAGTGGGGCATACCGGAAAATCTTATTCTTACCGAATGGAACGGGAGATTTTCTGCTGTCCGTTATCACTCATGCAAGAGGCGGCTAAAAGTAAAATTGCTGCCCCGATCCGCCGACCGCTTGACTTTTGACCGGTTTTTTTAATAAAATTAGTTAATGGCTGATATTTTATTTCTATCGGATGATGATTTTGAGGCGTACCGTAAGCTAATTTACACCGAAAGTGGCATCCACTTCACGCAAACGAACCGGTCGATTTTGGAAGGCCGGCTTAAAGAACGGTTGCGGCAAAGCGGCATACAGACCGCAAAAGACTACTGTAATAAAATTAGAGGCAATAAAGACGAAATGAAGGTCTTTCTCGATGCGATAACCACGAATCTTACACGATTTTTCCGAAACCAGCCTCATTTTGACGCGATGGAGTATTTTGTGCTTCCTGAAATACTTGCGTTGAAAAGCCCGGCTGGCGATTTTACCGTCAGGATCTGGAGCGCGGGCTGTTCTACGGGGGAAGAACCTTACACCATCGCGATGCTTTTAAGCGAAAAGCTGCCGCCAAACTTCAAATTCGAGATTGTCGCCAGCGATTTGAGTTTAAAATGCTTGATGACAGCAAAAGAAGGGTTTTACGACAAGACCCGCGTCGTCGGCATACCGGCGCCCTACCTGAACAAGTACTTCGATCACAGCGAAAGCGGCTACCGGGTAAAAGATGTTCTGAAAGCACGTGTGCGTTTTGACTATCATAACCTCAAAAACGCTTCGCCCTGGAAAAATTTTGATGTTGTATTTTGCCGTAACGTGCTTATCTATTTTGACGAAGCGGCGCAACTATCTGTCGTAAACCATTTTTGGAATTCCATGACGCCAAAATCTTTCCTCTACATCGGACATTCGGAGTCGCTTTTCGGTATGAATACAAAGTTTGAATTCGTTAAGACCAAGTGGACAACGCTGTATAAAAAGTGGGTATAAGGAGAGAAGTATGGCGGATAATATTTCCGTACTGGTTGTAGATGACTCCGCTCTTATGCGAAATCTGATCAGCAAAATGATTGAGGCAACAGATGGACTTTCCGTGGCTGATACGGCAATGAACGGAAAATTTGCTCTAGAAAAAATTGAAAAGCATGATCCTGATGTGATAGTCCTGGACCTTGAAATGCCGGAAATGAACGGTATCGAATTCCTGCGTGAACGTAAGAAGCGCGGTATCCGTACACCCGTAATCATCCTCTCGTCCATCGCGGAAAAAGGCGCATCCGTTACGATGGAGGCTCTGGGACTTGGAGCAAGTGACTTTGTGCAAAAGCCGTCCGGCTCCATATCCGTTGATATAGCGATGGTAAAAGACAGAGTCTCTGAACTGCTGCTCGCCTACGGCGGCAGACATCACCGGTTTAACAAACGAAAACCCGCGCCGGATTTGTCCGCCGGAATAAGGCCGGCAACGGCGCCCCCCCAAAAGCCAGGCTTTTCTTCCTTGTCCACATTCGCTTCCGATTTGGGGCTCAATGTCAAAGCGCCGGCGCAAAAGATTACGCCCATACGGTCAACCGGCAAGATAGAGGTTGTCGCGATAGGCATATCAACGGGCGGCCCCGAAGCGCTGCGCGTTGTCTTTTCCAAACTGGACCCCGACCTAAAAGTTCCGATACTTGTCGTTCAGCACATGCCCCCCGGCTTTACCCGTGAATTCGCTATCAGCCTGGATAAAATATGCCCGCTCGATGTGAAAGAGGCGGAAGAAGGGGACGAGGTGATACCGGGCCGTATTCTTATCGCTCAGGGAGACAAGCATCTTGAGGTGGCGCGCGACGGCGTCAGGATACTGGCAAACCTTTCAAAGTCGCCGCAGGTGAGCGGCCACCGTCCTTCGGCGGATGTCTTGTTCGCGTCCGTTGCCGTTGTGTACACAAACCACGCGCTGGGCGTGATTATGACCGGTATGGGCAAGGATGGCGCCCAGCAGCTTGGCAACATCTACCGCGAGGGTGGGCTTACTATAGGGCAGGATGAGAATTCGGCCATTGTTTACGGGATGCCGCGCGTTGCCCACGAGTTGGGGCACGTCATGGAGCAGGTATCCCTGGAAAACATGGGGAAACGTATCAGCACGATAGCGAAGACCTCCCGCCTGTAAGCCGGCGCGCTCTCACTGGCTTTGAACGGCAAGCTGCCGTATCGCCAACACCGCGACATCTTTAAGGGCCGCGATGGATTGCTTTTTAAGGACTGCCAGGCGGAATATTGCCGCTTCTATGATGCTGTACAGCAGGTCATCCGCCACACGGACATTCACATTTTGCATTTCCCCGGAACGTATTCCGTCTATCACCATTGACGCCAGTATATGCCGCACCCTGACAGTGCGCCTCCGTACCCGGTAGTCGGCGTCGGTTTTGCCTGCCTGTATGTGCGCCAGCAGATCGTGCACAACGGATATAAGTTTCCGGTTTTCTTCCATGCGGTCAATTATCAGCGTAATTACCTCCGTCAACTTTTCCACACAGTTCAGGTTTTTATTTTTTCGTACCATGACAAGATCATTTTCGACGGCCGCCATTAACTGTTTGACGCTGTAACTAAAAATTTCACGTTTGTTTCTGAAATAGGTGTACAGAATCGTCCGCGTTATTCCGGCGCGGTCGGCGATTTTTTGAAAGGTGGTATCCTCGAACCCCTCCTCAACAAAAACATCAAGCGCTTTTGCGAGGATTTCGGCGCGCCGTTTTTCATGCTGAACCAATTTTGACATACGCTACCAGGTATATATTTTACCGCCGCCGGATTTTTTGGCATCCGGGACATTTTTATTCCGCGTATTTTCGGGCGGGCATGGTTTTTCCTTCCGCTTAACGCCGCCATCGTACTCATAAAAGTATGTTTCCAGCGCTCCGGAGGTAATCTTTTTACAGCGGTCAGCCTTTTGCCCGAAAAATGATTCAAACCCGGCGTGCGCGCTCAGCACGTTTATCCTCCATGACGGGAAATTGTCCTTCAAAACATTCATGCGGCGGTACAGTTCTTCGGAGTTTTCCTTGTCGAGCAGCCGTACCCCGTAGGGCGGGTTTGTGATGATGAAGCCTTCGTCATACGGCGCCGCGGCTTCTTCCATAGGTCTGCGCCACAGCTTGGGCAGGCAGGCAGGCCGCGGGCTGCCAAAGGTATTTTTGCCTCCGCCAGCCGCCTTCAACGCCCGCTCCAGGTTTGCCTTTGCCGCTTCGACCGCTTCGCCGTTACTGTCGCTGCCAAAAATCCGTACCGTCCTTGACAGGTCTATCCTTTCAAGCAGCGCCCGCCGCACGTCATTTTCCACAGCGGCGTCGGCAAAGGACAGCGCGGAAACCGCGAACCCCCGTCCCAGCCCGGGCGCGACATCCCAAGCGTACAGCGCCGCCTCAATTACTACCGTGCCGGCGCCGCAAAACGGATCGTACAGGGGATGCTTGCGCCGCCAGAGAGTCTGTAGCAGCAGGGCGGCGGCGGTACTCTCGCGCAGCGGCGCCGCGCCTCCCTCCAGGCGGTAACCGCGCCTGAAAAGCGGCTTTCCGCAGAGGTCCAGCAGTATCTGAACCCGGTTCTTTTCCAGATGCACCCGTAGCAGCGCCTTGTTCCCGGGTCCGCCCTCGGGCAGGCTAAGCTGCCGGTAATGTTGGCAGAGCCTGTCCGCGGCGGCCTTGTGCACCACGGACTGTATGCTTGTTTCCGCCGCGAGCCGCGAGTGGTTAGACCGCACCTTGTCAACGGCAAGCCCCATCCCCTTGGGAATGTAGTCCTCCCAGGCCGCCGCCTGAGTCCCCTCGAAGAGTTCGTCAAAGTCCGCGGCGGTGAATGATGCGGCCTCCAGCAGCAGCCTGTCCGCGGTGCGGAGGGAAAGCAGCGCGTGGTACGCGCCCGTCAAATCGCTTTCAAAACGGACGCTGCCGAAGCCCGAATCGATGATTGCCAAATGAGACGGCGAACATTCGCCCAGTTTCCGAATTTCGTTGGCGACAATTTTTTCCAATCCGCCCCCGCAGAGCGCAACCAGGATCATAAGGTAAAGTCTAACAGCCCCATGCATCTTTTGAAAGCGCCACTGTACCCGCGGCAGCAATTTTACTTTAGCAAGATAAAAGCTACGTGACCTCATAAATATAGACAGACTATACTTGCTATATTCTATGATTCTAAGGACGGAAATTATGACAACATCAATTGTTAAATGGAAAAATAGACAGGGAATACGGCTCCCGAAAGAATTTTTACAAAATATTAATATATCTGAAAATGATATGGTTGATGTTTTAGTAGAAAATGAAACAATTGTCATTAAAAAAAATATATGGTAAACAAGGTGATATAATTTAGCTTGATATTGAAAATGTTTCTGAATCTATAAATATTTCCGTCAAAAAGAAACTGACAACTTTTTGAGCTTAATTATATCTCTGCCTGCCGGCGCGCTGTGTTAAAAACCGGTTTTAAGCTCGTGTATCGTGATTCCTTCCAGGGTTATCGCTCCGGGGGAGTCCAGCGGTACGATTCTGCCCAAAACCTCCAGCGGGTAGTCCGGGTCTATGTTGGCGGCAAAGGGAAGGGTCACTCTGACGATGCCTTCTACGGCGCGGCGTTTGTCGTAACCTATCAAAAAATCAAATGTTGTTTCGGCCTCTCCGATAACGATGTTTGCCACGCCGCCCCGCCAAAGCGCATGGCAGCCGCGGTACAACAGCGGATTCTTTACCACGTCCGCGTACCTGATGTTTTCGGACGGTTTCTGCCTGAGCGTTTCAAAATCGGGCGCTTCGATATAACTTTCTATAATGTGAGCCTTGTTTTTTATGCCCTCGTTTGCGTTCGAGGCGAGGATTCTATTGATCTCCACCAATGCGGAGTTGTCCCGGTGTTCGTTAAAATACTCAACGGCGTTTTCATAGGCCGATAAAATTTGTTTTTCCGTCAGGATAAAACTGTAGACGCCGCCAAGCGCCGCGGGGTCCTGCCTGTCAGCCTGAGTCAGTGTCATTTCGGCAAAACCTTCGCGCGCGGGCTTTGCGGACGACACGGTAAACGTATCTATTTTGACAAAGACAAAAGCGGCAAGAGCGAGCAGCGCCGCGCCAAAAACAACATTCCGTACAACCTTTGCCGGCTTCAATTTTTCGCGCGGGAAACGCGGATAGAGGCTGCGCAGTTTTCCTTTCTCTATCCACGCCTGCAAATCGTCGGAACCCGCGTACTTTTTCAAAACGTTTAACGCGCGGCGCGCCGTGCGGTTCTTGCCGTCTATATCCTGAACTTCAAGGTAGAGGCTTATCGCTTGCCGTGAATCGGCGCGTTTAACGTACAGCGCCCCAAGCGCCAACAGGGCGGAAGCCTCCCGCGGTTTAAGCCTGCGCGCGCTGGAGAGGTAGTCATGGGCGGCGCCGTAGTTTCCGGCATACAGGCAGCAGAGTCCCAACAGATAAAAAAACATGAACGAGTCGCGGTAATTGTAAATTTCGCTTTCCAGCAACTGCACGGCGGCATCGTACTTCCCGCGCCGCGCAAGCCGGGCCGCCCTTGTAAGTGTGGATTGAAAGACGGGCGTCCACAGAGCGCAGCCTGCCCAAGCCAAAACCACAGGGAGGCTCATAGCTAAAATGTGTTGAATACCGAGCCGTAACGGGCTTTCAGCTTAGCGATGGTTGCTTCCATGCCCCGTAACTCTTCCTCGGACGGCATAATGCCGGAATAGATGTACTCATCAACCTTGTATATCAATTCGCGCAACGTCATAATATCGACGCGCATAGCCCCCAACGGCAAAAGCGGACTGCGTCTTTTTGCCGGTTCCGCTGCTTCCGCAGACTGGACGGGCTGGCCGGTCTGGCCGGTCTGGGTAGTCTGAATAGGCACTATACCCGGATGCGCGGCGGGAACGGCCGCAACGCCTGGGGTCTGCGGCTGGCCTGCGGTTACGCCGTACGGAACATTAGCCGCGCCTACTCCGGATACGATAATGGGCTGCGGGTACTCCCGCTGACCCTGACGATCCAGCGTTTTATCGCCGTCAAACCCATAGCCGTCTTCCGCCGCAAGCAAAACAGTCATCATACGCCGCCCCCACCGCTCCATCGGCTTTATATCAAGAAAATAGCAGACGGCGGAATCTTTTACAGAAAATGGCGTTGAGTTAAAACTCCTTCCCTGAACATAGTCAATCTTGAATTTGGAGGCGCTCATACGTTTCCAGCTTGCGAACTGTATAAAGTCGGGAGCTTCCGTTCCCTCGACAAAAATACTTCCCATCATCCCGTAAGTATCGTTACGCGAAATCCAGTATTGGTCGGGCGATGTTTTATCAATAATCGTTTCAGAGCCTATCGTGCGCAGATCCGTTCTGAAAGGCGGTATATACTTTTCGCCCAAAAATGTATCTATCAAAAGACGCACCCCCACATTCATCGTCTCAGGACTCCAGCTTTCAACACGTACATCGATTCTCACGCCGTTGCTTACGCCGGAACTGGCCGTCCTTATAAAAGAAAATTCCTCTGTAATTGACATGAAACGTGATTCAAATACAAGCGAAGGCTTATTTTTTTCGCCGCGTACGACCATTTTGAATTCGGAATTACTGCCCATCTTGTATTCCTTGTTGTTGATATATGCCGAAAGAAAACTTGTCCGTTTATCTTTTTCCAAAAACAAAGGTTCATAGATTCTGCGCTCGACATCCGTCATATAGTAAAGGAAAAAAGAGCCAAGTCTTTCATCAATAACAAGTTTTATCCGTCCGTCCTTATACTCCGCGGCAGATAAATTCAAAAGCGCCTTGAAAAAAAATGACAGTATCAAAACAGAAATAATATATATTTTTCGCATGGCCTACCACCTCTGATCTTCTACCGTTTCATAGGTATTTAACGCGGATACAAGCCTGTCCATTATTTCAAGCGCGGTAGTTTTAACTGCCAGGAGGCGCATGATGGCGTCTGTATTTTTGTTCGCCGGACCGCCTCCGGCAGACGGCGCGCCTGCCGTAGCCGGGAAACCACCCGGTGAAGCCGGGGTGAGACCGGGTGCGCCCGCGGGGGACGAGGAAACCGGAGGCGCGCCCTGCTGGGGCGTACCGCCATTCATCTGCTCATTGTATGCCCCGCTTATCAGGTAAGGCGCGATTCTTTTTTTGTACTCAAGGATCGCTTCTTCCGTTACCTGCTGCTGAGCGGCGCTGCCGCCGGACGACTTCACGGATTCGGAGGGGGCGGACTTTAGTATGTCCAGCAGTTCACTTTCAATCTTTTTTTGTTTTATCAGCGCCAACCGGTTTGTCGCCGCTTCAAACTTGTGACTTTTGGGATACTCCTTGACGACGATATTGAGCAGTTCTTCCGAGCGAAACATATCACCCAGCGCGTAAAAACATTCGCCCATCCAGTAAATCGCGGCGGACTTTCTGTTATAATCAATGTCCGGGCTGCCGTAGGCATCCTCGTTCCACCCGCCCATACGCACCCCGTTCAGGTATCTGCCGTCAATACGTATGCTGTCTATATAGCCGGCCAACAGGTTTATCGCTTCGTTGTACTGCTTCAAATAGTAGTACGCGCGGCCCTTGTGGTAGGGAACATCCGCACAGCGGACATTGACGGGATCAATGCGCGATATTTCGTCAAAGTTCTGAATCGATTCCTTGTAATCGCCGGCAGCAAACGCGGACATCGCAATCCAGAACTGGGCTTCCGCGCGGGCCTGCGGCCCTATATTTTCCTGCTGCGCCCTGCGCAGTTGTATTATGGCCTCTCCCCAGCGCCCGTCCCCATAAAGTTCTATTCCTGTGTTGATCTGGGTGTACGCGGCCGCTCCGGCGCCGCCGGACGGCTGCCAAGCCTGCGCGTACAAAGGAATTCCGGGGGCATAGCAAAAAAATACAGACAGCATGAGAAAAAAGATGGTATATAGGCAGATTTTGAATTTCATGTACAGGCCACCGGTTTCACTATCGGCATAATTAGGCCGTTACTTTAATGCGCCCCCTCCCGCGGTCGCCGCTTATACGCATCCATGCCTGACTCAGGTCGTATATGAGTCTCCCCGCAGCAAGCGCGGGGTATGACTCGTAGAGCGGCGTGGTATTAAACCCCAGCGCAAAATAAAAGGCCGCCCTTAAAAGCCCCATTAATGCCTTGCCCTCCCTGACGAAATGTCCTCCCTAGACGAAAAGATATGGCGGGTATCCATAACGCCGGCAGGCGGCTTGCTAGTCATCCTTGTGAGCGTACTTGCAAATGAGGGAGCAGTGTACCGTGAATAGTGAAATCAGCGTACTTACCGTATTGAATGCATGGAGTGAACGCACCGGAGAAAACGCGCCGGCGGGCGGGTTAACAGTTTATGTTTATATCGCTATAATTATGGGGATGCTTGGACAAAGTTTGTGGTTCGAGACCCGTGAGGCGGTAAAACTCTTTTTAAGACGCTGGGACCCTGACGGCGGGACGGCGCTCAAAGGGGCAGTGCACATTGTGCACGGTATGGGCGAGCATAGCCTGCGCTATGAAGAAACGGCGGCATACCTCTGCGAGAGGGGCTATGCCGTATGGGCTGCCGATATGCGGGGGCACGGCAGGACGGCGGACATAAGCGTCAATCCTGCCGACAGGGGCGGAATGTTGGGGCACTGCGCCGATATGAACGCCTTTTCAAAGATTCTGATTGATGTTGAAAGAATCAACTCTGAGATTCAGAAAGCATACCCTAATTTACCGGTATTTTTGCTGGGACATTCGTGGGGCTCATTCATCGTGCAGGGTTACATAGAGACTTTTAACAAACGCCCGCTTTCCGGCTGTATACTTTCCGGAACAAAAGGGCCGGGCAGCGCCCTTGTAGCAGCGGGCGCCCCGTTTATGACGGTTTTCGCGGCGATACGCGGGGTACGCAGCCACTCGCAGTTCAGCAGAAAATTGGCGGACGGCGTTTACAACAAAGCCTTTGAGCCCAACCGGACGAAGTTTGACTGGCTGTCCAGGGACGAAAAAGAAGTTGACGGCTTCATCGCCGACCCGTTGTGCGGTCAGCTTAGCAGTATAGGTTTCTACCGCGATCTTGCGCGCGCGCTGATACGGATACACCGCAAACGGTCGATAGATCGTATCAACCGTGACCTTCCCATATATCTGTTTTCCGGCAGCGCCGACCCCGTCGGTGAAATGGGCACTGGCCCTACCGCCCTGGTTGACAGTTACCGTAAGGCCGGGATAAAAGATATTGAGTTTGTACTGTACCCGGAGGCACGGCACGAAACTTTGCACGAGACCAACCGTGAAGAAGTCATGCGGAATCTTTGCAACTGGCTGGACAGGCACATCAAATGAAAATTTAGAAGGACTGATTTTGCGTTTTCGGTATTCAACTAACAGTAACGGCAAGACAGAAAAAAAAGCTGTCGTTTATACAAAAGATGAGCATAACATTGCGGCAGGTGATGTAGACAAGGATGCGGCCTATATTTGTTCCCGGCTTCGCATAGAAGGCTACGAGACATACATTGTAGGCGGCGCGGTGCGCGACCTGATTCTTGGGAAAAAACCAAAAGACTTCGACATCGCAAGCGCTGCCAGTCCCGCTCAGATAAAAAGGGTATTCCGCAACTCACGTGTCATAGGCCGCCGGTTCAGGCTTGTGCACGTGTTTTTCAGCAAGAAAATTTATGAACTTGCCACATTCCGTTCCGCAAAGGACGGGGCAGACGGAAACACGTTTGGCTCCATTGAAGAGGATGTGCTGCGCCGTGACTTTTCACTAAACGCCCTCTTTTACGACACGGAGCAGGAACTCGTGATCGATTACGTAGGCGGTGTTGATGACATACGAAAACGTGTAATTAACCCAATAATACCGTTGGACATTATTTTCCGGGAGGACCCGGTACGGATGATTCGGGCCGTTAAATACGCGGCAATGACCGGTTTTGAAATACCGTCCAAGCTGAAAAACAGGATCAAGACAGATTCGAATCTTCTGGAGGATATTCCGGCGTCCCGTTTAACCGAAGAAATTGTAAAAATATTAAATTCATCATGTCCGTACAGCATTGTATCGGCTCTTGATTCCTTCGGACTGTACCAGTACCTTCAACCCAACGCTGCCCGTATGATGGCAAGAAGTGAAAAATTCAAACAGCAGTATATGGCTTCGTTTGAGGCCATGTCAGAAGACACCGACGAAGAGAAATGCCAGATGCTGGCGCTGATAGAAAACTATGTTGAAGCAAACACGGACTGGACCGACTCTACGCCGGAACTGTTCAGGAAAACCTTTTTTTCCGCCAGAAAATTCGTTTTTCCTATGTGTCCGCAGCGTATGGAGCTTGCCAAAGCCATACGTCAAATCTTTGCCAATCACGGCATAATAATAAAAAAATCCCGTTCGCTTTACATTAGCGAACGGGATTTTTATGAAAACAACCCGGAGACTAACGAGATCGACGAAATCGACGACCTCTGATCCGTTTTACCTCAGCCTGACCATGATAGCTTCCGCCCGTTCCTTGTAGCGTTCGGGCGATTCGTAGGCCGCTTCTTCCAGGTACGCCACCGCTTCCGTGTTTCTGCCTGCCGTTGCCGCATTTATGCCTAGCGCGTACTTTACAAGGGCCGAATCGGCGCCGTACTGCAATGCTGTTATGTAGTATGTTTCGGCAATTTCGTAATTATTCTCGTCGTACGCCAAAAGCCCCAAATAGTAGTAAGGCGCATAGTGCGCCGGTTTTTGATACAGCGCCGCAAGAAAGTAGATTTCCGCATTTTCCAAATCCTTAATCCCGTAGGCCTGCATACCAAGATCTATCAGCTCTACAAAGGTTTTTCTGCTTGCAACATAGTTGTTGAAATCGGTGCGCATCACATCCAGTGTATTCCAGCTTGTCAAACGTTCAAAAACGATCTGCGAATTTTCCGCCGCGGAAACTGTCGGTGAAAGCAACATGAATGCTTCCGTGATCGCGCGGAAATAGTCCCCATTCCCGCCGCTGTTTAAAAAGAACGATACTATAGCCCATGAAATAGGCTGAAAGTATTCCGGCACACCGTTTACATCGGCAAAGAAAATCGATTCAAGGGAAGGTATGTACGTCCCCAGGCTTTTTACCGTTTCCAGCCATGAAAGATTCTCTTCGTAACGAAGTTCGCGCGTCTCCTTGTCGAATTTAAGCGTATTAAAGTATATGGCGAAACCTTCCCTCATCCACGAGGGCGGGTATGGCACGAAGGCACGAAAAAACTGGATGAATGCCTGGTGAGGCAGCATACGTTCCTCGTCCGGAGAACCCCTGTTTACCACCAGTTCACGCCTTTCGCTCTGGCTGTAATGCAGGTACACCGCGCCGTCACGCGTTGAACCCAATTTGGACATAACATAGCTATCGTACGCCGCTTTGTCGCTGAAAGCCACTACACGCAAAGGCCCGGGCAAAGCGGCCGGGTTAAACCGGAACAGCCGGTTATAAACATCGAATCTAAGTTCCATCTCACGGCAAAGTGTTTCCGCATCATAACTACCGCCGTCCGAAATAACGTCAAAAAATTGATTCCTCACTTCGACTCTGATTGGGCTAACGGTGTCATACTGAGCCATCAAAGGAGTCCCAAGGGCTGCTAGTAACATCAAGGCTCCTACAACTTTCTTCATCTCTTCCTCCTGTAATGAAACATCTTACTCCAACTTCTATTATTTCCCATAAGGATACACGCCTCAAGGCTGCATCATACATTATCTATTATGATGTTTACTTCTTCAATAAGAATTCCAGTGTACTTCTCTATATTGTCGGTAATATATTTTCGAAGTTCAGTAATTTTTTTCTCAAGGTCGGTTCCGAAGTCGACAATTATGAAAATAACGATCCTGTAGCCGGTTTCCGTGTCTTTAACCTCGATTTTTTTGACCTTATAGCTCCCGCTGAACTCGTTTACACAATTTTTGACCATCAAACTGAGCGCCAGCTCCGAAATATGCGATTTTTGCGGTATGGAGTACGAAGGGCGGACGACCGATTTTTCGTGAAGCACGGGCACTGACGGTATAGGGCCCTGTACCACGGACGGCTTCAGTACGGAGATTGGAGAGAGGTATATGTCCGGGTAGCCGCGCTTCACCTCGACCGAGGGCAGCGGAATCACGTGCTTCCCCTCGACCCGCCTCGTTCTCAGGGCAGTGTCTATGTCCTCCTGTGAAGCAATGTCTTCTATGTAGACGATTTTTGACGGCAGGGGAAGCTGAAGACGGGCCGCAATTTTTTTGACCATCTTATCGGATGTCCCTACTATCAGAACGCCGGAAAATTTTTCTGTCTGCAGCTTACGGGCAACCTCGTCGCGGCGGCCTTTCTCATCGAATACGGCGGCCTTTACGGAGGCGATGAAGGATTTTTCTTCTTTTGCCGAATGGCCCGCGACGATTCTATCGTTCCGTATCAAAAGCCCATCGTCAATTATAAAGTCTATTTTATACTTTTCCGCTACCAGCTTTGCGTGGTAACTCTTTCCCGTCCCGCTGGTACCTACGAGCGCAATGATTTTAATTTTTTTGACAAAAAACGACTCAAACGGCACCGCAAAATAATAGCATTAACAGACCAGGCAGGCCAGCCTGCACCCACCAGTGGGTTTCTCATCCGCTCCGCGGCAGCGTCCCGGAAGCAGGCTTCGCCTTCCGCCTCCACTACGATAGGGGCGCTTGGCATACGCGGCTGATAGCGCCTGCTCATCTTTAAGAGGGGGGCGCAATTTCCCTCTGATGTGGTTTTGCGGGTAGGCTTTACGAGTAGGCAGGAGTTTGCGGAGACAAGCGCGTAGCGCGCCGCAAACTCCTATGCAAGCGCGAAGCGCTTGCACGCCGTAGGCTTGCAGGCGGGTTAGCGCTTCACATTTGAACCTATTCCTCCATCCTAAAATTGATAGAATATCCCCCGGTCTTTGGGGGAGTTCCCCCGGTCTTTGGGGGAGTTCCCCCGGCCTTTGGGGGAGTTCCCCCGGCCTTTGGGGGAGTTCCCCCGGCCTTTGGGGGACTGTTCCCGATCATCGGGGGAGTTTCCACGGCTTTCAAGCGGATAGTGGCGGTGGAGCTTTGGACAATGGA
>JAIRMP010000021.1 GCA_031258615.1 Spirochaetaceae bacterium
CCGGTTGTCGTGATGGTAACGGTAGGACTAGCGAACGTCCATCCGCTGGGGCTGACCGATGCCGGATTGTTGATTGGAATGGCGCCGGACGCTGCGACTGCCGTCCACTTGGCGTAAAAAGTCTTGTTTTCCATGCTGCCCGCCGGAATCGAGGCAACCGCATTCCCGGCAAATCCGCTGTTGTCATACCAGCCCGCAAAGTTATAGCCCGCGCGGCTGGGAGCGGCCAGGGTTACGGCGCTTTCTATGGTGTACGTTGCCGGGTTGCCGTCCGCGTTGGTTCCCTCGTTCAGGTTGTAGGTGATACTGTACTGTATCGCCGTCCACTGGGCGTGCATGGTTACGCTGGAGTTCAGGATGTGGGGCCAGGTGTAATCCGCGCCGCCCTCTGCCTCGTTGAACCAGCCGTAAAAGGTGTAGCCGTCCCGTGTCGGGTCAGCCGGCTTTTGAACCTGTGCCCCGGTAGGCTCGGTTATGGAAGTTACATCCGTGCCGCCGTGGCTGTTAAACGTTATCATACGCTGGTTTGCGTCCAACCACTGCGCGTAGAGGGTTACCTTATCGCCCTCGATGGACGACAGTTCTGGTACGGGCGCCCCGGCTTCGTAGCTTGTGCCGCCGCCGCCAGCCTCGGTGTTCCATCCGACAAAGTTGTAGCCCTCTCGGGAAAAGCCGTCGCTGCTTGCAAGGATCAGGGCTTCGCCGTAGGTGTGGGTGGTTTGACCGGGGGCTGAGCCCGAGGTGCTGTCGTTGATGTCGTATTTAACCGTGTACTGTATCCCCGTAAACCCGGCGCTAACCGTTACGTCAGCCTCCGGCATCGTGAAGGTGTATGCCGGGCCGGAACCAGTCATAATGCCCGTCCATCCGGTAACGGTGAGGCCCACAAACCTGTAGTGCTCAGCCGGACTTATCACCAGGCTGACGGTTGTACCCTCCACCACATTATTGCTGGGGCTGGCCATGACGGTACCGCCGCCCTCCGGCGTTATCGATGTCGATACGGTATAACGGCCGCCGTTGTTCTCCTTTTTCGGCTTCGTGTCCTCGAGCGAGCCAGTCGCTTCCTCGCAGGCCGAAATCATCCCGGCCAGCAAAACCGCCGCCGCGATCCATCCTAAAGTCTTTTTGGTAATTCTTGTCTTTGCTTTCATAAAACAACTCGTATTGCCTCAGATAGTGGCGGAGAGCGTACTACGTCCGCTCTCCGCCCTTTTTAGTCGAGCTTTTAACAATGGAAAAATGCGCAGCATTTCCAGCGCCGGCAAACGCGCTGCACTACCCGCCTGCCTGCGGCTGGCTCAAGCCTTTGGCTTGAGCTCCGGAGTTTGCGCGGGCGGTGAGGAGTCATTGGGGAATAGAGAACTCGTTACACTATGTGCTTGATGTAGCGTTTGGGGAGGATGACAGCCGGTTGCGAACGAGCAATGGCCCTGAAAACATGGCAATTTTGAGGAAGCTGGCCTTAACGGTGGCCCGCGCGGATACACGCGGATACAGAGAGTAAGAGTAGTATTATCGGGCGGAGAAAACAGATTGCCTGGTCTGACGGATATCTTGAGCGACTTATCTTTCAATCGCAGCTTGCCCCAGAACCGGGTTAATTTATATGCACTGGCCCTGGTGGAGTTTGCTAGGGGGAGTTGCTGGGAGGGGGCTGATGGTGGGCGGGGGATGCGAGTCGTCCTTGCGGGAGGCTGGTAGGTGGGGGTTTGACCCTGGGCGCGCCGCCAAGCGGCGCGGGCCGCCGAAGGCGATACGAGTAGGCCCCGGTTTGGGGGGGTAGCGCAAGCCGCGAAGCGGCTGGAGCGTAGGGGGGCGCGGCGACAACGGTGGCGGTTTGCGAAAACGGTCTGGAAATTGCGCCCCCTTCTTAGTGAAGAGTGAGGGGGTGAAGGTTTTGATATGAGAGCCAAGAATTATCACCAGGCAGGCCAGCCTGCACCGAACGTACGCCAGTGGCTGAGGAGGCGTCCTTGTCATTCGCTAAGCGTGAAAGAAGGCCAGCCTGCGCCGTAGGCAGGCAGGCGGGTTACACGCTTCGGCCTGGAGTTTGCGGCGCGCTACGCGCTTTTCGCGCAAACTCCAAGCCTCTGCTACTGGCGTCCGTTTGGCGCCTGCCTGCCTGAATTACGCTTTGGGTTTGACTTTTGGCAGTGGATCGTATAACCTTTTGTATGCTTAAATGTTATTATTGATAGAGGAGTGTAAGTGACAAAGCGTGATTTTCCAAAGATACATTTTTATGACCAGGATTTTGTGGACATATACGATAAAACATGGGCATGGATTCAGGACTGTTGGGATAAAAACGGCGACGATTCCGCAACAAGGACAAAATTCTTTTCATACCAGGGCAGTCAGGTTGTAACACAGGCCGATGCGATATATTCATCTTTCTTTCTGGTGTACTCAAACAGGATTTACCAGGCGAACCCTACACTGGATCTGTTTTACGAACGCCAGGAACCCAGCGGCGCTATCCGTGCGGCGTACGACATAAGTACCGGAGCGCCGTCCATACTGAATGATAATCCTGAATGTCTCGGTATACCTGTATTTTCTTGGGCGGAATTCAACCTGTACCACAAGGCTGCGAACAAAAAGCGCATAAAAGAGATACTGCCCATCCTTGACCGTTACGTAACATGGATAGACGGGATGTTTAAACGGCCAAACGGTCTGTACGAGGTGCCGGCGGCTGTTACCGGGATGTTCAACGCGCCGAGGGACGGATGCGCATACCCTATCGATTTTAACGCGATGATGGCTATAAACGTGCTGTACCTTTCCGCGCTGGCCGATGTTCTGAACGACAAGGAATCGAGCTTTAAGTACAAGAAGCAGTATTTTGCGTTGAAAACACGGATCAACAGCCTTATGTGGGACAACGACGATGGTTTTTACTACGACATAGACAAAAACGAAAAGAAGATCCGTGTAAAGACTATAGCCGCTTATTGGACGCTGCTTGCCGAGATTCCCAACGATTACAAGGCGGAGCGCATCATAGATAAATTGCAGGACCCGGTATACTTTGGCTCTGTGCACCCGTTCCCGTCCCTTGCCGTGAACGAGAAAGCCTTCTCCGAATCGGGCGAGGGTTACCGCGGCTCCGTGTTCCCCCATCTTAACTTCATGGTGATCAAGGGGTTGGAGCGGTATCACCGCTGGGAACTGGCGCGGGAGTGTTCCATAAGACACCTGTACTTCGTGCTGGACTCGATGAGCCCTGACGGCAACCATCAGAAAGGCAACCTGTGGGAAGCCTACCTTCCCCTAAAAGAGGGACCCGCACTTCCGCCTGAATACCAGAGCGGGCATCCTGAGGTCTTTCCCCGTCCGCAATTCCTTAGCTATGACGCGCTTTCGACCATCTGCCTGATGGTCGAAAACACGGTGGGACTCTTGATATCGCTGCCGCGCAAGACGGTAGACTGGATTATCCCGAACCTTGAGATCATGGGAATCGAAAACCTGTCGCTCAAAAAGAACATGATAAAGATACTTTCCAACAAATCGGGGCGAGGCTGGGAGATTCACATGGAAAGTGAAAAACTGTACTATTTCACCATCAACATACTCGGCAAGAAGAAAAAAACACTGCCCATACCGTCAGGAAAATGTTCAATGCTGATAGATAAACTTTAATAATCGCGAGAGTACAGGACAATTATGAACAGCGCGCTTTTAGCACTGAAGGAACGGGGGTTTATTGCCCAATGCAGCGATATTGACGCCCTCTCCGCGTTGATGGACTCTGGCGGCGTAACTTTCTACGTGGGCTGCGACCCTACCGGCGTCAGCCTGCACATCGGCCACATGGTCCCGTTTTTCGCGTTCAGGCATCTGCTTCAGGCGGGGCACCGCGGCATAGCACTCATAGGTGGCGGCACGGCGCGTATCGGCGATCCGTCCGGCAAGACGGAGCTGCGCAAAATGCTGAGCTACGAACAGCTTGACAGCAACGCGGCGGCGATCCGCGGCCAGCTTGACCGTTTCCTGGGCGGCTTTGACGGGGAAACCGCCGTCTGCGCCAACAACAAGGACTGGCTTGCCGGCCTTAACTACATAGACTTTTTGCGCGAGATAGGCCGGCACTTTTCGGTAAACCGTATGCTCAGTTTCGAGTCATACCGCCTGCGCATGGAGACCGGCCTGTCGTTCATTGAGTTCAACTACCAGCTTTTGCAGAGTTACGATTTCCTGGAACTGTACAGGCGGTACGGCTGCCGTTTGCAGATAGGCGGCGACGACCAGTGGGGCAACATCGTGGCGGGCCTGGAGTTGATACGGCGCGTGGAAGGCAGGCCGTCCGGCACGGACGAGGCGGCTTTTGGGCTGACCTTTCCGCTGGTAACAACGAGCGACGGCAAGAAGATGGGCAAGACCGAGAAGGGCGCTATCTTCCTTGACCCCGCGATAACGAGCCCTTACGACTTTTTCCAGTACTGGCGCAACGTGCAGGACGCTGACATAAAGCGCTTTTTGCTGATGTTTACGTTCCTGCCTGCCACCGAGTGCGAGGCCCTCTGCGCCGCCGGGAAAAACCCCAACGCCGCCAAGGAACGCCTTGCCTGGGAAGTTACCGCGCTGATACACGGCAGGGACGAGGCGGACAGGGCGCTTGCCGGCGCGAAGGCGGCTTTCGGCGCGGCGGGCGACCATACGGCGATGCCGTCAAAGGTTTTTCCCGCCTCGCGCTTCGAGGCGGGCGTGAACATCATCGACCTGTTTACCGAAGCGGGGCTTTGCGCGACAAAAAGCGAGGCCCGCCGTCTTGTGCAACAAGGCGGCGCGTTTGTTTCCCGCTCCGGCGGCGGGCTTCATCCGGTAAGCGATGTCAAAACGACGCTCTACACCGCCGATTTTTCAGGTGGCGAACTTATCCTCCGCGCCGGCAAAAAACATTTTTGCCGCATCACCCACCAGTGGGTTTAACATACGCCAAACGCGGAAGGGTAGTCCTTGAATTTCGCTAAGCGTGAAAGTTATATGTAATGCGCCCTAAATTTTGTCTAATCAATTAGAAAAAAAATCATTGAGCATGTATAATACTTCATACATTATAAGAGGCGTGACAAAACCACAAAAGATGGTGTATGCTGTTTTTGGTGGAAAACTATGGATAAGAACAATATTGAGGGACTTTATACTGCCGATTGTGTAGATTTTATGACTTCTATGCCCGATGAGTGTGTTGATCTAGTTGTTACTTCTCCACCTTATGACAATTTACGGAATTACAAAGGCTATTCTTTTGAGTTTGAACGCATAGCGGAAGGTTTGTTTAAGGTCGTCAAAAAAGGCGGCGTTGTAGTTTGGGTTGTAGGCGATAAAATCAATGGTGGTAGAAGTTTAACCAGTTTTCGACAAGGGCTTTATTTTCAGGAAATAGGTTTTAATATGCACGATGTAATGATATACCAAAAAAAGAATACCCCATTTATGCGTTCCAACGCATATACCAATGCTTATGAATTTATGTTTGTTTTATCAAAAGGAAAACCAA
>JAIRMP010000034.1 GCA_031258615.1 Spirochaetaceae bacterium
CCATACACACCTAAATCCGAAGTGCTCGCGCACCCCGCCAACACGAACACTATAACCAGCGCCATGCCGATTATGCCTAAACAAAACTTGTTCTTCATTTTAACCCTCCTTTTGTAATTTTATTTAATTTGGGGATGGTTTTGTCGACAAAACCGTTAAGTGATTCCCCCCAAACTCCTATGGCACGCCTTCGGCTTGCACGCCCGCATTTAGACGCGGCTTACTGCTTTGTCCAGGTAAAACGCTCGTTGTCTTTCAAATTCCCCGGACCAATGGTTCCTTTGACGCGCAACGTGTAGGTGATGGGCGTACCGTCGGCGGTGATTGAAAGCGGGTCGTTCTTTTCCTTTGTACCGCCTTCGATTTCCGCCGCGAGGACGTGAGCCCCGTTGGGGATCACCACACGGACTTCTTTCTTGACGGCAAGCGGAATCATCCGTTCACTATCAGTGCCCTTGTCCAGAACCAGCGTTGTGGGCCAGCCTGAACTGCCGTCAATCCGTTTGACCACCAGCACAGTTTCGTCCGGCCCCGCTTCCCGTGTGTCGCCGGTATCGGCTTTCGCTGTCGGAGGCGCGTATGCTTTGGTTCCCGTGCGGTCGCCGTTGCCGCCAAGCGCGGGGAGCATAAGAATGATGTCTTCAATCGCGTCATCGAGAAACAGCCGGAACGTAGTTATGCCGGATGCCGGTTTCACTTGACCCGACAGGGTTACTATCTTTCCTTGCGCCGCCGGCGCGCCGGTTTTGTCAAACAGGCAGACTTCGACGCGCAACTCCGCCGCCGCCGCAATGGGGGCGGCCTGCATTGTCTCCTGATAGACGATTTGCCCTACCATAGTAACCGCGTAATCCGCGCCGGCCGCCTCGCACGCCGCCGCGATTTTTGCCGCGATGCCCGCGTCTCCTTTGCTGAAATAGTCGAGCGTCGGGCTCGCGCCGCCGAAATCGAACGCGGCGCGCTCCGTGCCGGCTCCGTTCAGCTCGGTGTAACGGGCGTTGAACCCTTCGGACAGCGCAGCCTGTTTCCGGGCCAGCGCCTCCCGTTCCTGGGTCAGCCATGACTCGCTGGTAACGGCATCGTTAAAGTTTTTAAGGTCGGCCGCGTTTCCCGCCGCGCCGAGCGCCGCGCCGAAAAGCCCGCCGCCGCCGCTTGTTCCCGTTGCCGTTTTGGGCAAAACCTTGTCCGCCATCTCCAGATCAAAGACCACCGCTTTTTTCCCCGCCAGGGTATTCGCCGCGGGCATAACGACCATTTCATAGGCCGTTACCGTCTTGTTCTGCTGGTACTTGGCCATTACCTGAGACATGTCCACTGAAAGGCATCCGGCAATGACGCATAACAATACCGCCCATCCCCCGATTGCTCCTATGAGCCGGACGATCCTTCTTCTTTTCTCAAAACCTTCATTCATTTTCATAATTACCCTCCTATTGGTAAATAAAATTTTGTATACGCGCTCACTTCCATATACCGAATCCGAGCAAGGGCAATTACTATTGCCTCCTTGCTTCGCAGGACTTGTCCTGCTTACACCCCCGCGCACGGGGCCAAACCCAAACCCAAACCCGCAAACCCGCTACGTCATACCAGACTCCTCCGCCTCCCGATAGCCCTTGATACCAAAAAAGCAATTTATTTAACCGCGAAGGCGAATAAGCCTAATACAACCGGCGATCCGCTAATCCGGCAACGAAACTGTCCGGTCAGTTTAATTTTATACCAATGCCAAATTTGTCGATCATCATTTCAGAATTGTTGAAGTAGAACTGAAAATAAATTTTCCGCCCTTCCGCTTCCAGGGTCTTTTCCTCTCTGGACGCAAAAATATCTCTGCTGAACAGAATATCAAACTCAACATAGGGCAATGAGTAGGTGGTGAAAAAATCGCCATCCTGATTTCCATAACCTTCATAGAAGAATATCCCCGCGTTAGCTATGCCTCCTCCCGCGGCAAAACCTATGGACGCGGTGTAGAATTCCACCAATCCGCCATAGTGATAAAAAAGTCCTAGCCGAGGCCCACCCAAAAAATCACCGTTGGGGAAGGAAAAGCCGAACGCGCCGCCTGCGTCCCCTATCAGGTTTGCGCCGAACTTACCGCCCATTATCTGCAAACCCAGTTTCGGGGCGATGCCGAGGCTAACAAAATTGGGCCCGTAAAGCCACCCCAAAAAAATATTGGGGGCCGAGTAAAAGCCAAGATATGTATTGCGTCCGACCATTTTGCCGGGGCCGGAGGTGTATTCATATATCTCAATACCGGTACCTGCCGCATGATTTACAGAAACATTGCTCGGCGGGCCTGAAAGTGTTATATCCGGCTCCCCTACCGTCAACAGACCGCCGTTATACGATGGGGAAGCCTTTTCCACGGTTACTTTATATGATTTTCCGGGAAGAAACTCATATTCGCAGTTCCATGTTTCAGTAAAGCGGACATAAGAATTACCGGCGGGATATATTTTCCGGTATTCCAGTACCTCTATTTTGTGTTTTCCCGCGGGGATAATGTAGTTGACCCGCGAACCAGAATGATCATCATACGCCACATAAAGGCCCTCATCTGGAATCAGCAGGCTTCGTCCGTCCACATCCGCATAGGGTTCGGCGCCCTTCGCGGTAACACAGCCGGATAAAGCAAATACTGCCAGACAAGCAATTCCCAAAAAACCTGTCAACCTTCCGAATAAAAATGGTCTTTTCTTCTTCATAATTACCCTCCTATTGGTAAATGAATAAGCGCTACGCGCTTATTTCCGGAGTTTTGGCTTTGCCAAAACTCCATATCTAATATAAACAGCCCATACCGGGCGGTTTTTTCCGTTACTCAAAACACGCTTTTCCCAAACCGCCTTTCAATGTCCGCGCGGACTTCCGCCTTCAGGCCGGAGCAACCCTCAAAAGCCCCATCGCCGATGCCGGTAACGCTGTCCGGTATCGTTACCGAGGAGAGGCTCTCGCAACCGGCAAAAGCCCCCTCGCCAATGCCGGTAACGCCGGACGGTATCGTG
>JAIRMP010000053.1 GCA_031258615.1 Spirochaetaceae bacterium
GCTTCCGGGCAGTTTTGCAAAACCCTGACCGGAACCAGCCCGTATTCGGGGTGGGTAGAGGAACGGGCCCTGCTGAACAGCGCGAACAAGTGGGTGGCCCTGGCCATTGAGGACATCAGGGCCTCCCTGCCCTTCCCGCTCACCGGCGGCCATTATGACAACGGCATGGAGTTTATCAACAAGCCGCTTCTGGCATGGTGCCTTGAACGGCACATCAAGGCTACCCGCAGCAGGCCCTACCGGAAGAACGACAATTGTTTTGCGGAACAGAAAAATTACGATGCGGTACGCAAGACGGTGGGATACTTCCGGTTCGACACCGAGGCGGAACAGGAAGCTTTGGCGGAGGTGTACCGGTACCTGTGCCCGCTGTACAACTACTGGTATCCGTCATTCAAGCTGGTGGACAAGGTGAAACAGGCGGACGGGCGGTACCGGAAGGTGTACGAGAAGGCGCCGGCGACGCCGTACCAAAGGCTGCTTGAGTCGGCAGAGGTGAGCGAGGAAAGCAAAGCGGAACTGAAACGGCGGAAAGACGGGCAAAACCCGGTAGAGCTGAATGCCCGGCTCAACCAGGCGGTGGAACGGCTGTTGAAAATAAATCGTGAAAAGGCAAGTATGAAACAGGCCTCCGATCAGGAGGCGGAACAGGCCCAAGCGGGCTGATTTCGGCTAGGTTTGGTTTTGAGAAACCGCCCCCTTTTCGGCTAGATTAATTTTGAGGCAATGCGAGATGTTGATTTGTACGGCTAATCCATGTATCGTGATTCATAATGGAGGACAAAAGATGATGACGGCTAATGAGGCGGCGGAAGCGGCAAAGGGGCTGACCTTCGAGACAGTCTGGGCTATGTTTCAGGAGACGGACAGGCAGATTAAGGAAGGCGCGGAGGAAGCTAGGCGGCGGCAGGCGGAACTGTCCGAAGAAGCCGACCGGCGGCATACGGAATTGTCCGAAAAGGCCGACCGGCGGCATGCGGAACTGGAACAGGAATTCAAGGAAATCGGTAGATATATCAAGAAACTATCGAAGAACATAGGCGGGATAAACAATTCCTTCGGCAAATGGGCGGAGTCGATTTTTTCCGCCAAGTTGTGGGAGAAGTTTAGAGATCTGGGTTATACCTTTACCAAGGGCGGCCCGCAGAAGTTTTTTGACGGGGATGTCCAGGTTGCCCAGGTGGATATGCTTCTTGAGAACGGCGACTATGCACTGCTGTTGGAGGTAAAATCGGAATTAACGGCGGAGGATGTGGACGAACACCTCGAAAGGATAGAAAAAATACGGCGGGAACTGGACAAAAGGGGTGATAAGCGCAAACTTCTGGGGGCTGTAGCCGGAATGGTAACGCCTGATAATGTGCGTGAATACGCCCGGAAGAAGGGGCTGTACGTTTTGGTACAGTCCGGTAAATCTATAGAGGTATGTAAGAACCCCGCCGGCTTCAGCCCCCGCGTGTGGTAAACCAGGCCCCGCTAACGCCGGCTGCGGACGTTTTAATTACTACTGTAGCAATTTTACTTTTACAGCGCCTCTGCTTTAACCGCTAAGGCGCGGAAGCCGCGGAAGGAAGAAAGAATACAGGATTTTTCATCTTTCCTTATTCGCCTTTGCGGTTAAATTTCAGGCATTTGCAGAGCAAGTTTAGCATCAGGAGGTGTGAGTAGCGCAACTGTCCGGTGTAGCGGGGACAAGCCGCTTGCGGCTTGCCGCTGTGTGGGTTGCGCCAGTGGCGCAACCCACACAGCGGCGGGGATGCGGCCAAAAGCGGTACTGGAATGCGGGGGTACGGGGGCGGGGTGGAGGTTTTGACTACCGTGTCAGTCGGTGGAGGCGTTGGCTACCGTGTCATCTGCTTCTACCGGGCCCAAGTCTGCACCGCAGACTTGGGAGTAACCTTCCCTACCGGGCCAAACGCTGCACCGCAGCCTTTGGAACTGCCTTTTCCCCGCCTCTAAAAGTAAAATTGCTGTTCTTGAACCCTGACGTATTGACATTCGCCAAATTGTTAGAAATCGTATCTATATTGGACTGCTGCCCTATCATGCCGGACGCGCCGGTCCATAAACTGCGAACCATTCTTCCTCCTGTTTGATTATCGGAATTTATCAAAAGGTAGTTTACATAGTCCGGCAGCAGTGAAGAGCGGGCGGGAAAAAAGGTGGCTGACACCGGCAGGGCGGGGGCTATAGTTTGCCTATCTCGCCTGCCGTGAGTCCGGTAGCATGGGTTATTTGTTCAACGGCGATACCCATCGCTTTTAAGTTTTTCGCTGTTTCTATTTTGCCTTCTATTTTGCCTTCTTTATGTCCTTCCTGCCGGGCAAAGTTTACGCCGCTCGTCCAATCGGACAACGCCATCTCGCGCATCTGGTATGCGTGTAATGCTTCCTTGTCGGAACTTACCAGCGTTAGTTTTTCTTCCGCCTTCCTTATCGCCGTATCCATGTTTATTATCTCCTCTACCAGTTTACCCGGACTCGCCGGATCCAGATATGTCAGCCATCTATGCAAAGGGTTTCCCCTCGCATCCCTGTCAGCCGTCTTGTGGAATTTTACCATGTCTAAAAAGTGTATTTCCAGCGCGTCCGGTAGCATATACGTCTTATCGCTGTCTTCCCACAGGTGGAAGCAGCGGGTATCGTACTACATATCACGGAGTTGATTGTCAAGCCGCGCTTTATTTTCGTTGTTGATTATCCCTTTATCCAGCAGGATGCTGGTCATCTCGGTGAGGAAGTTTTTAAGATGCCCAAAGTGATTAACCTTTATCGTTTCAAGCTCGGTTCGAAGGCCGCCGATTTCGCCACGGACCTCGCTGATCTCACGGCTAAACTCGGCCTTTAACTCTGTCCGTAGGCTGTCTATTTCACCACGAAGTTCCGTTCGAAAGGCGTCTATCTTTTCGCCCAATTCGGTAATATTACTCTGCTTAAACCCGTGTCTTACAAAGTCAATTCCGTTCCGGCTGAAGCCGATGACAAAGGCTATAGCGGCAACTATGGCGACAACCAGCAATAACGCCATTGCCACAGGAGGAAACCCGTCCACAACATTTGATAACACATCCCAACCGGTCATACTCTATACCCTTATCATTCTAATGTAAGCCGGAACCGGATTTTGCGTCAAGCCTCCGCATTGCCTAATGAGCCTCCGCCCGGCGGCTGGCCGGTTGTTCTTGTATGGCATCAGTCATCAAAGATGACTGATGCCATACTTACCGCCTAAAACCTCCGCACAGGCAGCGCAAAATACTTGTTGCTCTTGATGTAGGCATTGCCGCTGCTGCCGGCGGAAGTGTTGCCTTCGCCTTCGCTTTCGCTCGAAGTACCGCCTACCCTTACGCGCAACGCATAGGAAGGGTCTGTCTTCCACTCCCTGGACGACCAGTAAGCTCCGTGCTCAAAAGTTGCACCGTGAACTTTGCCGTCACGATACAGCAGTTCTTCAAGCTGATCTATGTCGGGCAGGAACCAGTCGTCATAGCCGCCCTTGCTGTACGCATTGCACAGTTCCACGGCGCGGTCCCATGTACCCTCGCCGATGTTTTTCGGCGCGGCCTCCAGGTAACGCCAGCCGTCAGAGTAACTGCCCTTGTCGTAGAACACAATGCCCCCGGCGGGGCCTATGATGTTGCCGCCGTCAAGCGCGCAAGCCGTCATAAAAAGCGCGATACACGCGCAGAGTACCATATACCTTTCTTTCATACTTACCTCCTATACCTCCGATTAGTCAAATTGCCGAAGCGGTAGCCATAGCCCAGCGTCAAGCGATGGTCATTGCCCTTAAAGTTGGTTTTAATTGTATAGCGAATATCAATGATCGAATGACCGGGTAAAATGAGCATTCCGGTATTGACATCAAACGCCGGCGTATTCACCGTAACCGGCTCGACGTGCGATGCGGACGGGTAGGTGTATTGCGAAAAACTCGCGCCGCCCCCGCCGCCTATGTAAAAGAGAACATAGTCTCCTCCCACAAAATAATTCAAATGCAGATACGGGGCAATCGATAGATACTCGACACCTTTTACGTCCTTCTCCCCATGGACTAAGCCAAAGTCCGATCCCGCTTCAAAGAAAAAGTGACGGAAGGGCGAGAACGTCAGCTTCGCTGAGGCGAGAAGCGCCGGAGTTGCGAAGGCCGTGCCGATAGCCGCCCCCAGGCTGGTGAAGCGGTCGGGATCGGAAAAGTAGTTCTCCCATGACATTTGCGCGTCTTTTGCCGCTTGCCGGCCGGCTCCCCGCTTGGCTACCCGCTTCCCGACAGCGGCAGTCCGCGCCCCGTCCGGGATTATCTCTATATAACCCGTCATCGCCGCAGTCTCCGCGGCTATGCCGTTCACCGCTTCTACCCATATTATGTAGTTATCGTCTTCTGCGGCGCCGGCGATAGACACGTTGTTGAAGAAACCCCTGACTGAGTCAGCTTCAGGCTTAAACGGGTCGTTCTGGTAAATGTCGCTGGTGAGGGACAGCAATTGGCGTTCAATGACTTTGTTATCACCCCCGCCCGTGACGAGCAACAGGCTCACTGTGAGATCGAAGCTCCGCGGATAGTCCACAGTCCATGAAGTTTTAAGCTCCGTCGTCCCGTACTCGTTTGCTCCGGGCGGGACGGCCCATCCGATTGATATGTTGGGCATAGGGATGAAGGCGGGGATGGAGACGGGGGCAACCTTATAGTTTTGCCCTAACTTTTGCCCTTCCTCGTTAGCGCCGGCGAGGGCGACTATTACCGCTTTCTGAGACTCACCTACCTTGCCCAGAGCCGCTTTTACAGCGTTCATTGCCGCTTCTACCTTGTCCATCTCGGCCTGAAACTGGGCGTGCCGCGCGGCCATCGCATTGTTCACGTCCAGAAACGCCTTGCCGACGCCTTCAAAACTCTTGTTCAGCTTTACCAGATTGTCTATCCTGTCCTCCAGTACCTTGAGGCTCGTTGGCTCAACGGCGAGGTGAAACCGCATATTCGCCGTTTCATTTTCAGGATTAACGTTTAACAGTTCCACATTCGGGTCATAGAGGATACGGAAAGGCGGAGCAGTACGGTAATACGCTTCTCCCTCCCCGAGTTCGGCTTCGAGTTCCGCCTGTACCTGAAAGAGCCTCTGCTCCTCCGCGCGGAGGCGTTGCCGCTGCCGGTCGACTTCGCCTAAGAAGTTTTGCCACTGGTCAAGAACGGACTGCCGCTGTCCAAGAACAACTTCCCGCTGAGCAAGAATAGCATCCCGCTGGACAAGAATGGCATCCCACTGGCGGAGTAGGTCCTGCTGCCATTCCTCGACAGCCGCCCTATTCGCCTCCTGATCCGCCCGGTAGCGGTCAAGTTCACCCCGAATTGTCGACCCGGTGGTACTCTTGCGTGAGGTGCGTATCTCAGGCGGTTTGAACTCAGGCGGCTTGAACGCGGGCACCTTGAGCGGAGTGAACGCGGGGATAACAAACTCAGACGGGCTAAATTCAGGCAGTACGAATGAGGGGATTTTCGGCTCCGGCCGCCTCCCCGGATCAAGGTCATCCAATATGTTGGCGATCTGCTCGTCGCTCATCCACGAAGTGTTTGGTCTGAAACTGATAAACTTACCTTCGGCATACTCGGAGTCCACCTTTTCGGACAGCTCCTTATTGGCCTTTCCAGACAGTTTCACCTTTAGTCCGGTAAGGATGTCCTTTGTGGCAAGATTCAGGGCTTTGCCATACACCAGGTCGGATATCGAGATGGAGAACTGAACAGATTCCCACGGGGCTTTCACCCCCTCCCCCTCCCCCTCCCCCTCGGCCAAGGTCATTATGGTAGCAAATTTTGACGGGGAGCGTTGGTAAATCTTTGTCACAAGATAATAGTCGGGGACTTCCCCCGCAATAACGACCGTCATTCCCGAATATTTTACAAAATTGTCGCTAAGGATTCCCTGCACATAATCGGCCAGACCGGAAGTGTTGCCCTCGGTAAATTCGATCAACTGAGGCGCATTGATTAAAATTCTCTTCTGCCCGGCAAGTCCGCCCGTTTCGGTCCCGTCATTGCTCTCTTTTTCACCATTCCCGCCCGCAAACGCGGCGCCTACCGCCACTAAAGCGAACGTCAATAACAATAGTTTTCTCATCTCTACTCCTCCCCCCCAAAAACGGCGGCGGAAAACTTTGCCGCCCCGCCGCCGTCGGGTGTCCGCTACTTTTTGAAACTGAACGACGACCAGTTCGCGTTGATCTCCGAGGAAAACACGTCCCCCGCCGTTACCGACACGCGGGCGTGCCCCCACTCCTTGTCCGAGTTGTTGTAGTACAGGGCGACCGTGTACTCGCCCTCCGGGAGGTTCCACTCCGCCTTGCGTTCCGGCCTTATCGGGTTGGTATCGATGAGAAAGGGATCCCCTCTGGCTTCCGAGCCCTTGAAAATCTTCACCATAGAGATGAAGTTGGACGGGTCGTTCCGGCTGAATATGCTGAGCTTCCCGGTGTTTGCCGCAGACGTGGAGACGGACGCGGGGGACCCCTGGGTCGCGTTGAGATTATAATCTCCCAGCAGAATCTTCTTCGCCAGGGCAATGGTAATATCGTAGAGGACTGAGTCCTTGCTGGCTGCCGTTTCCAGGGCTTGGCTGACCGCCTGATTCAACGTATTCCTGGGAACCGTGTAGAACACATAGGCTTCGTAGTAGTCCTCGTAAGCGCCTTTCCGGTCGTGGTCATACTCCCGGATAGAGCGCCACCAGTCGCCTGTCCGCTGGGCCCCTGAAAAGCTCACGTTCAACACCCCGTTGACAAAGTTGTCTATCGCGTTTTCCATTCCGCTAGATGAGCCGGCCTGCGTCGCTTTCAACTCGCCCGCAACATTGGTGCGTACCATTTCGCCTATCTGGCTCTGCACGTTGAATTGTCTGGCAAAGGCCTGGCAGAACTCCAGGTCTGGGCCGCGCTGCTCGCCGATAAAGCAGTACCGGTCCCTAAATGCGGGCAAAGCCTCCACCGCTACAATGTTTCCGTCCCTCTTGTACGTGGTGTACCACTCCGGGGCGGGAATCTTGTCCAGCGTTCCCTTGTTCGACAACTCCCGTTGTTCCTTGCCCTTCTGGGTCGCGCACGAAACGATGGTCATAACGGCAAACACCGTAATGATACCGGCGGCGATGTATGCCGCAGCGACGGCTGCCGCCGTCAAATGATTCTTTTTCTTCATACTTTATACTCCTTATCTGAAGAATTTTTTTTAGCCTCAAGTCTCCATGACTCAAGGTATTTATAGGAACTGCTAAAAAACATGGTGCTTTTTAGCAGGTATCCGCTTAACGCGGTCCCCTGCTTCCCCTATTCCCTAAGCCGGCCCGGCAACGTGTCTCTGAGCGCCTGTGCAAGGGCGGTGTACGCACGGCTGCGGGCGAGACCTGGGTCTATCGCCGACTGTTGATCCGCTTCGACGGTGAACGAGAGCGCCGAAGTTCCGGCGTTGCCAAGACTTGTTACCTTGCCGGTTAGACTGGGGCGGTAAAACGTGCCCGTACCCGGAGGCCTCGGCACGAGGCCTTCCTTCACCTCTATCACGCATACCGCCTGAGCGTTCCGGCGTTCGTTGGCAACGGGGAAGCCCGCGTCGTTAAAGGCGGCGGTGGCGGCGTTACGGATGAGGCCGTCAAGGTCCGGCGTACATTCCAGATAGACGCCGGCGTTCCGCCGGGCGTAGTCAGCTTCCTTGGACAGGGGCGGCATAGCAGCATCGGCTTCCTCGAACAGCGCCGCAGCCCGCGCCGGGTGCAGCCCCTGGGCAAAGCTCCGCGCCGTAACAAACTCTTCTCCGGCGGCGTACGCTTCCGTCTTGCCAAGGAGCAATGCGCGGGTAAACGGGTCAGCCTCCTCTCTCGCCCCATAAAAGAGGAGCGTGAGCGTGTCGGCGGCCTTTTGCGCCTGGGGATGGTACACTTTCCACGCCTCCTCGCGGTCCATGTACGCCACGGTTACGTACTCCTTGGTCGCGGGGTGTCTCCATGCATCCTCCGCATACCGGACGGCGGTGAGATTGCGCTTGACGGTAACGGTTATCGCTTCTTCTATCCGGCGCGTTTTCTCGACAGCGGTTCCAGCCGCCCCCTGCTGCTCTATCATGCGGATAGATGCCGTCCCTTCCTTCCTCACCTCCTGCTCAAAGTAAGCGGCGAGGTCGGCGAGAGCGTTTTGCCTCGCCAGAGCTACGGTGCCGCCCCGCCCCTCGTAGGCGATGAACCGTTCCCGCGGATACACCGCGTCCGTGTTCTGGTACCATTCCGGCATGGGCGCGGACGCGGTCGCGCATGAGGCAAGCGTACAGAGGGCTAGAAGCCCCGCGGCAAACAGGGCCGCGGTGTTTTGTTTCATATTGATGCTCGCGGACACGTACATTGTAACCTTTTCAACTATAGTCATTAGGCTTGTAGGTTAATTTTAATATTTCATTATCATTTTTATCGTGATAGAAATATTCAACTGTTACTTTATAATTCTTGAAATCAGTAAAAGCTGAATTTGTTTTTAGGTTATTTAGTATTGATGGTTGAATGTTGTTTTTAAATTCTTCAGGATTTATTTCTTCTTTTGACTGATTTATTAACGTAAAATGATATTGGAATATTCTATTCGATAAAGCCATTGTTTTATCAAACCTTGTTTCCGAGTCAATCATTTCTGGAAGATCTTTATTAGCCTCATCTGCACATGATGATAAAAAAGCGTCAACAAAAGTATCAGAAGCTCCACCAGCTTTTTCTCTTAATTGTGCAACCAGTTCAATAAAAACTAGAATTGACCAGAGTATTGCAAAAACAAGCCAACCAATATGTTCACGGATATGCCAGGTATAAAACAAGAAAAGAGCACATGGAACTCGTTGAACAACCAATTGTAAAAATTTTCTTTTACCTAAAAAAACAGAAACCACAAAAAACGGCAACCCAAAAATAACGCCTGCCAAAATTGCCCACCAAAAGCCCCTCGCAACCATTTCACTGATAAATTGCGGCATAATAAACTCCTTTGCGTGTTCCCCACGCTTGCGGTCTTTTCCCGCCGTCAAAATTTTATATGTATAACCGCACAAGCGGATAATACCTCTGTTAGTTCCAAGTTTTCGAGAACACAGGTTAAAACCGGAACAGGTATCCTGCCCCCATCGCCATGGCGCTTCTTTTGAACACCTTTATTTTTTCCCCGAACACTTCAAACTTAGTGTCATCAAAATTTCTGGCATACCCCAGATCCCAGAATAATGATCCGGGGCCGAGCTTCCTACCGCAATAAGTCCTAATCATTATTCCGGTAGAACCGGTCCACGCCGCATCCATGCCGGTATCCATGACTTTCAGTTTCGCGGCTCCTAACGGAATGGTGAAATAGGGACCGACGACAACGCCGACGGTAAGCTCACTGCCCAAAAACTGTGTCGTTCCGAGATTGAGCAAAACCGGTATCTGCAATAAGCCCGCTTCACCCTCAAATACTGAAGTGTCATCCACTTTTGCATCAAATGCATTTAACATGAGGTTGATTTCCGCTTGGACGCCGATTAAATCGGTAAACTTGTATATAACAAGCCCGCCTAAGCCGGATGCGGGCGTTCCATTCAGTTCAAGGGATTCTCCCATCGCCAAATCGTCCAAGCCCGAAGACGCCTCATACGTCGGGATCTCGAAGGGTAGTCTTACCCCAAAGGAAAACCTGGTGTTCTTTGTTTTCCCGCCCTGCGCTGTTTGGGATATCCACTTCCACTTCTTGGATTCGGCATTGGGCCGCGTATAAGTCCCCGCCTTTTTCTTGTTTTTGTTGTAAGCGTCTTCAAACGACGAGTCTTTACTTACAGAAAAAGCATTGTTTCCAATGCTGACATTGTTTCCGATGACAACGCTGGTGAGTTGGTTCCCGAAGAACGCATAGTTGCCGATGCCGGTAACGCTATCGGGGATGACAACGCTGCTGAGCCGGTTCCCGGAGAACGCGGAACCGCCGATGTAGGTAACACTATTGGGGATGACCACGCTGGTGAGGATGAGACCGCTCCTGCTGAACGCCTCATTACCAATCCCTACAACGGCTTTCCCGCCTATACTTGCGGGAATAGCGACGTTCCCGCCCGATCCCTTGTACCCGGTAATCACGACCCCGCCGTCCGCCTCTCTCGTGTCGAAGTCGTCCTCCGTCTGCGCGAAAAGCGCCGCGCCGCACACCGTCATAAGCGCCAGAACCGCCATTCCTACAAAAAATCTTTTCTTTATCATAATTGCCTCCTCTGCGTGTTCCCCACGCTCGCGGTCTCTTCCCTCCGTCAAAATTTTATATGTATAACCGCACAAGCGGGTAAACACCTTGAATAAGCGCGTTACGGAATCAGCGCGCTCACCATTGGCCCCCAGGGGCCCTTCTTTCCCCCGTTCTCCACCTGCACGGCGAAGTACGCCGTCTTCCCTGAGTCCCCAAAGTCGAACTCGATCAGGTCCTTCCTGCGCTGGGTAAAAAACGACTTGCGCAGATCGTCCGGGTCTGCCGGCGGCGGCGCATCAGTAGATGCGGCGCCCGGCGCAATCACGCTGTA
>JAIRMP010000160.1 GCA_031258615.1 Spirochaetaceae bacterium
TTCCCGCCCTGGACGCGCTGAAAGCGGGTGAAGGGAGCGGAATAAAGGAAGCGCTGAAGGCCGCCGCGGACGCCGCTGAGGAGGGCGTGAAGGCTACCATCCCGCTTCAGGCCAGAAAAGGACGCGCCAGCTATCTTGGTGAGCGCAGCATAGGCCACCAGGACCCGGGCGCGACCAGCGCCTTCCTGTTACTGCAAGCTGCCGCCGAAATGTTGGGATAATGGTCGGCCTCGTTCTTGTTTCACATTGCCGGGCTTTGGCCGAAGCTGCCGCTTACCTTGCCCGGCAGGTTTCCTCCGCTGTTACGCTTCCGATAGCCGTTTCCGGCGGGACGGGCGACGGCCGCGCCGAACTCGGTACGGATGCGATGGACATCATGGAGGCTGTGGAATCGGTTTATTCGGATGACGGCGTCCTTGTGCTGATGGACATGGGGAGCGCGGTATTAAGCGCTAAGACGGCGCTTGAATTCCTTTAAAGCGAAAAAGCAAAGCGTATATGTCTCTGCTCCGCGCCGTTGGTTGAGGGCGCCGTCTCCGCCGCCGCGCGTATTTCGCTTGGCGACAGCCTTGAGCTTGTCAGACAGGAAGCCTGTACCGCGTTGACCCCAAAGCAGAGCCAGTTGGATGACGTTACGGCAACTACAGCGGAAGCCGCCGCCGGGGATGAAGGAGACTACCTGTCTTATACATTCGTTTCCCGCCTCAAAAACGGTCTCCACGCCCGTCCGGCCGCAATGCTGGCCGGCGCGGCGGCCTCGTTTAACGCTGCCGTGAAGGTAAAAAATGTCAGCCGTGAGAAGGGGCCGGAGACGGCGCGGAGTGTCAACAAACTTGCCCTGCTCGGAATACTGCTTGGGGACGAGGTTGAAGTGCGGGTATCCGGGGAAGACGCGGCGGAGGCGCTCTCCGCCATTCAAAAACTTGCGGATGAAAACTTTGGCGAGCCCCCCGCGACCGTTGAACCTAAATCAAAGCCTAAGGCCAAACCGCTGTCCCTTGCGCCGGGAATCGCGATGGGACGCCTGTACCGCGAAGGCGCCGCCGTCTCATGCCCAAAGCGTGAGGTAAACGACGCCGAAGCGGAAGTACGCCGCTTTGATTCGGCCCTTGCGGAGGTAAAAGCGGAACTCCAGGCGCACGAGGCGAATTTTGTTAAAGAGGGACACGCGGACGAGGCAGGTATTTTTAACGCGCAAAAACTCATCCTGATGGATCAAGACCTGATTGATGAGGTCAAAACGGCAATAAATACGGAAAAGCTGGATGCGGCGTACCTTTACCAGCAAAAGATGAACAAACTGGCCGCGGATTACCGTAAACTGCCGGGCGGCTACCTTCCGCAGCGGGCCGCCGATATCAATGATGTGGCTTCCCGCGTACTCGCCGTCCTTGCCGGGCAGAAAAATATTGAGGCGGAAGATTTCGGCGACATCATACTCTACGCCAGGGAAGCGCAACCTTCCATGATAGTCCGTTTTGAAAACAGAATTCGCGGTATTTTAACCGAAACGGGCGGAGCTACGTCCCACGCGGCGATTCTGGCAAAAACAATGGGGATCCCCGGCATATCCGGATACCATCTTGATGAAAGCATAGTAAACGGAACGCCGGTCATTATTGACGGAAAGAATTGTACGGTTACAGTTGACCCGGATTCGCGGACAGAGGCGGAATTCAAAAAAAATCTTGCCGGCTGGGAGGAGAAAAAGAGGCGGGATTTTGATGAGAGCAAGAAAAACGCCGTTACAACAGACGGCGTAAAGGTATATATCCGCGCCAATGTGGGCGAAAAGCGGGACGCAACGGAAGCTGTCCGTTACAACGCCGAAGGTATCGGACTCTTGCGTACAGAATTTCTCTTTCTTTCCCGCGCAAATCCTCCCGGTGAGGAGACTCAGGCCGCCATGCTCAGGGAGATACTGGCATTTTTCCCAAACGATCCCGTTACAATCCGTACACTGGACATAGGCGGGGACAAGCCCCTCCCCTGGCTCGATCAGCCGAAAGAGGAGAATCCCTTCCTCGGCGTGCGCGGCGTAAGGCTTTGCCGGCGGGAAAGGCGGCTTTTTGCCAGTCAACTGCGGGCCATACTTCGCGCCGCTTACGGCTTTGACGTAAAGGTAATGTCACCTATGATAAGCACTGTCGATGAAGTCTGCTTCTGCAAGGAGATGCTTGAAAACGCCCATGCGGAACTTGAGCGGGACGGTATTCCGCATACATGGCCTGTTCCGTTTGGCATAATGGTGGAAACCCCGGCGGCGGCTCTCATGGCGGATAAACTTGCCGCGGTGTCGGATTTTTCAGCATCGGTTCAAACGATCTGTCACAGTACATCATGTCCGCCGAGCGGGGGAACAGCGACCTGTCGGACCTTGCGAACGCGCGTCAGGCCGCCGTACTGCGGGCAGTCAGTATGACCGCCGGAGCCGCGCATAAGGCCGGTATCCCTGTCAGCGTCTGCGGTGAAATGGCGGGGGATCCGGCGCTTAGCCAGTTACTCGTCGGCATGGGTATAACCGAGCTGAGCATGAACCCGAGCGCGATAGGCGGCGTTAAACGGGTAATTACACGTATTTCACAGAAGGAAGCGGAAGAAAAAGCGATCCGCTGCCTTGACTGCTCCACCCTTGACGAGGTGACGGATGTTTTGGGGGATTGTCTTCAAATTTTTGATTGATGGGGGTATACTCTTTGTATGAAATTAGCGGATAAATTTACATGGCTCAGGGGTTTTCTTGCTCCGGTCTTCTTTCTGATATACTTTATTCCTGTTTGGACGGGGCATTTCGGCGCTGTATCGGTATTCGTGATGCTCCCGCTGCTTGCCTTTGCCGAACTTACCGATTACTTTGACGGGTACTTTGCCCGCAAGCGTAACGAGGTAAGCAATTTCGGCAAAATTTTCGACCCGTTTTGTGATGTGATACTCAACATAACGGTTTTTTTCTGCCTCACTTTGAGCGGCTATGTGCCGTCCTTTGCCCTGCTGCTGATAGTGTACCGGGAGTTTGTCATTAACTTTGTACGGCTCTTGGCCGCCCAAAAGGGCGTCGCTATCGCGGCGCGTAAGGGCGGAAAGACAAAGACGGTTACATATATTATTACCTGTTTCTATACGCTTTTGCTGGAAAGCTCCAGGCGCCTGGGCTTTGAGGCGCCGCCTCTTGCAAATACGATAGTCATCGTACTTTCAGTTATCTGTGTAGTGCTGGCGTACGTTTCGTTAATAGACTATCTAGTTAGTTTCAGGGAAGTGGTATTCTCAAAAAAGACGGACGGCAGCGGTAAATAAGCCTATAAAGGGCCAAAGGGCCGGCTATTCCGCCGCCCTTACCGCCTCGTACTTTTTATGCTGCTCCTCAAGCAGTTCCATGACGCGGTTGACGGTTACCTGTTTCGGGTCTGTGCCGCTTGCGGGATCAATGCTGTCAACGATCGCCTTGCGAAAGGGTACGCACTCGATCACGGGGCTCGCCGCAACGATGACCTTGTCACGGAAAACGAGATCGGCAAGCATATCCTCCGTGTTGTCGGGAGAAAGCCGCAGGCAGGAGCCGTTGATCGATACAAGGATCATAACGTCGAAAATACGCAGGTAAGAATCTATTTCACGGACTCCCCGCTTTGTTTCCGGTTTACCGGGCCTGTAACGGGTACCGCTTGGAAAAACCACAATTATCTGTTTATTGAGGCGCGCCGTATTCATCGCCCGCATGGCGGCCATATTGATTTTTTTACCCCTGGCGATCTCCTCCGGGTCAGTTACCTTTGCCAGACTCCGGCTTGGGTAGATCACGATACGGGTAAAAGCCTCTGAATAGGCCCTCACAAACTTATCATCTTCGTTCAGTTTAAGGCCGGAAATGGCAACAAAGCGCCGGGCAAGCTCCCTGCCGAAATTCCCTTCATCGTGCTCCAGCAGATAAAAAATACCGGGTAAATCCAGGTTGCTGTAGTGTTCGGAAAGCAATAGCCCCCGCTTCCCGGCCTTTACCTGTTCTAGGAATTCGGCAAAATGTTCCCGGCCTTCAACACGGGAACCCGGCAGCAAATTTTCTTCAACCATCGCATCCATAATTTTGCGTGTAGCAGGATTTCCTTCCTGGTATACATTCAATTCATTGATTCTGGCCGGAGCATGGGAAAGCCCGGCAAGCTGCCCGAAAATATGCCCGTAACGTTGCCTTAATGATAATCCGTCTTTAGCGTCCATTGTATCGCTGTTCATTTTATCATTGTACCGTATACGGGTCTGCTTCGTCAACATTTCGCGTTTCGGAAATTTTGTTACGAGATGCGGTACTCGTTGACGAGAGAAGCGGTACTCTCCGGCGGGAGTTGCGGGCGAAACGACAACCCGAAACAATAAAACGAAACAATAAAATGAAACAATAAAATGATTGACATATTGTTATTTTGCTTTTAAAATTATCACAATAATATCAAAAGGAGTGTTGTATGGACGGTTTTTTTGCGGTAGTCGGCGCTATTTCAGGGTTTTGCTGGAATATACTGTTTTTGGTTGTACTGGTGGGTGGCGGAATTTTCCTTACAGTAAGGCTTAACTTTTTTCAGATAAGGCATCTTCCCTATATTCTCAAACAAACATTTGGCAAGTTACTTGATAAGGGTAAGGGCGAGGGCACGGTAAGCCCGTTTGCGGCGGTTTCTACCGCTATGGCATCCACCATCGGGGCGTCAAACATTGTCGGCGTTCCGGCGGCGATAGCGTTTGGCGGCCCAGGAGCGCTTTTTTGGATGTGGGTGATATTCATACTCGGCGGCGCCACCAAATTTTCCGAGGTGGTTTTGGGCGTCCACTACCGGGAAAAGAACGCTGACGGCCATTATGTAGGCGGCCCGTATTACTACGAAACCAAAGGCTTCCCTATCAAATCCGTAGGCAAATGGATGGCGTATATAGGCGCTTATGTCGCTATGATATACTACATCCCGTCTATAGCGACCCAATCCGTCTCTCTTGTCCAAAACGCCGAGAGCCTGGGGATGAACAAATACATCTCCAGCGTGATACTCATGGTCGTTGTCGGGCTTGTGGTTTTGGGCGGTCTTATCCGCGTTGCCAAAGTAGCAAGCAAGATGGTACCCACGATGTGCATTCTGTATTTTGCCGGTTCACTTGTTGTGTTGTTCGCCAATATCAAAGAGCTTTTCCCGTCGCTGGCGCTTGTGTTTGATTCGGCCTTTAACGGCGCCGCCGCCACGGGCGGCTTCCTGGGCGCGGGAATTTCCATGGCTATACGCATGGGCCTTGCCCGCGCTACCTATTCCTGCGAAGCCGGTATGGGGTCCGCGCCAATGGCCCACTCGGCCGCGATAACGGACCATCCGGTGCGGCAGGGTTTCTGGGGTGTTTTTGAAGTCCTGATAGACGGCACGGTTTGTACCCTATCCGGCTTGGTCGTGTTGACCAGCGGCGTATGGAAAGAAGTCGCCCCGAATGCGGCGTTTACCATGCCCTCGCTGGCCTTCACCAGCGTATTGGGCGTCGTTGGCGGTTATATTGTTACCATCAGCGTCTTTTTGTTTGTGCTGTCCAGCATCATAGCCATCATCTGGTACGCGGAAAAAGTTGTCGAATTCTCGTTCACCACAAAGATTTCCAAATACGCCCGCTTGGTCTACACGTTGAGTATCATGCTCGGCGCGCTCTTTGCGCTGGACAAGATTCTCGCGGTTTTAGACCTTGCCAACGCGCTGATAATTCTGCCAAACATGGTTACCGTCCTTATACTCAGCCCGCTTGTCGTGAAGCTGTCCAGGGAGTTTTTTTCAAGCGATAAATACTACCTAAAAGACATAAAAAAGTAATAGGACTTCCCTCTTACTTTCCTCCGGATTAATATGAGGAGGTTCGGTATTATGAAGAAAGAACATTTGGATTTGGCGGTAAAACTGAGGCATGAGTTGCATCAGCATCCGGAACTGTCCGGCATGGAAACATGGACAAAACAGCATTTGATCGGCTTTTTGCGCCGGTATACCGCGCTTGAAATCGTGGACAGGGGGCGGTGGTTCTATGCCGTTTACCATGCGGGCGAGGACAGGCCCAACATGGCGTTTCGCGCCGATTTTGACGCGCTGCCCATGGACGAGACGATAGACCTGCCTTACGGTTCACAATTTGCCGGGGTTTCGCACAAATGCGGACACGACGGGCACAGCGCGAGCCTGGCGGCGTTTGCGCTGGAGGTAAACGAGCGGGGAGCGGACAAGAACGTATACTTCGTGTTCCAGCATGCGGAGGAAACCGTGGTGGGCGCGGAAGAATGCGCCCCGCTGATGGACGAGGCCCGAATTTCCGAAATATTCAGCTACCACAACGTGCCGGGTATGCCGGAAAACAGCATAGGCGTAATAGACGGGACCGCCTGTTGCGCCTCGACCGGCATGATAATCAGGCTTACCGGTACCCCCGCCCACGCCAGCCGTCCGGAAGACGGAAAAAATCCCTGTTTTGCCATAGCGGAACTGATCAACAACATCCCAGCTTTTGTGGACCCCGCCCTGTACAAGCGGCTGGTCATGTGTACGATTATCGGTATTGACGCCGGTAAGGAAGCTTTTGGGATGTCCGCCGATTCGGGACGCTTGCTGCTCACGATACGCGGCGAACTTGACGATGAGCTTGAAAAACTGCGGCGGAGAATCGAGGATGAGGCAACAAAATTGGCCGCAAAATACGGCCTTTCCCGCGATTTTTCGCTGAAGGACAATGTACCCGCCAATGTGAATCACAAGGAAAGTATGGACAAAGTTCGCCGCGCCGCAAAACGCCTTGGGCTTCCGCTGGTTGAAGCCGCCGAACCCAGCCGCGGATCGGAAGACTTTGGCTGGTTCACAAAGCGCACAAAGGGCGGAATGTTCTGGGTAGGCGCGGGTGAGGACAGGTCGCCGATCCATACGTCCGAATTTGACTTTAACGATCGTATAATACCGGCGGTCGCCGGTATGTACATGGCCCTGCTAAGTGAGTGAGCGGCGCCGGGTTTGCTTACGGTTTACGTACCACCCGGAAGCCGACATAGCCGTCTGTATAACTTGGGCCATAGCCCCAGCGGTAGCTTACGCAGGACATGGTTATATTGGAACCCACGCCGCCGCCGTTAAAGGCTTCCTGGTTGGCAACAGGGGCGGTTCCGCTGTAGGCCGCGCCGTCTTCGGGGGTCGCCGCCGTTACGTCCACGGCCCAATTCATCCAGTCCCAGCACCATTCCTGGACATTGCCGGAAAGGTCAAAGAGACCCAGTCGGTTCGCGTTTTTTCCACCCACAGGGCAGGTCACATACTGTGAATTGCCGTGGCGCCAGGCCACTTCATCCGCGTTGTTGCTGCCTGAGTACATAAACATCCAGTCAGGCTCTCCGGGGTTGCCGCCCCGCGCGGCGAATTCCCGCTCAACTTCCGTGGGCAGGCGGAAGCCGGTTTTGGTTTTGTCCATCACCGCGCCATCGCAGGCAGCGGCGTTTTCGTTCCGGGAATCTTTCAACACATTGCCGCTGCTGTCCCGGTATACCGGTTCCAGCCCTGTCATTTCGCTGTAGGCGTTGTACCAGACCATGGCGTCCCGCCAGCTTATGCCGGTAACAGGCTTGTTTTTGTTGTCCTCTGAGAGGGCGCTTTTTTCATTTTGAAATTGATAGCCGTTGGCGAGCGCCCAATATTGCACGGTGAACCAGAGTTCCTGGGTGGTTTCGTGTTTTGCCATAACGAAGGAGTCGATGGGAACCGCGCGGCCTTCTACAAATACGCCCTTACGGGTCGATGTCTTACCCGCTTCGTTCAGTAAGACCAGCATACCACCGTAAATTTTTTTTCGTCACGGGCTTTTAGCGATTTTTTTGCGAATTTGTCAGTCTGAAGGCGAATTTTTTTAGCGGGGGCTCAACGCGAAGGCGCGGCAACCGCAAAGCGCTTGCCGTAGGAGTTTGCGCCGCCAGCCTGCGGCAGGCTGGCGGCGCAAACTCCTGCCGCTGTCTGGAGGGTAGCGCCCGCCCGTCGTAATTGCGGGGCGCGCAGCGCCGAGGCAATCCAGCCCTGCGAGGTATCGGCGCGCCATTCGTCATAAAAGTAAAATTGCGGCGCCAGGCGGTCAGCGGGTACACGCGCCGGAGGGCGGAGGGGTATAATTAAAGCGTCGGCATCGGGCCGGTTTAAACAAGGCTGTGTATGGTAAAAGATTTTAAGAAGGGCGCGGCGCTTGCCGTGCTGTCGTACTGTATTTGGGGCGCGCTGCCGCTGTTTTGGAAGATGCTGTCCGCGGCGGCGTCTATGCATATACTGGCGTTCAGGATAATAGGCTCCCTCCTCTTTGTCTCCGCGGTACTGCTACGCGGAAAGAACTTTACGTTTTTGCGGCATTTCAGGGATAGCAGGGAGCGGTTTTACATTATCTGCGCCGCCGCCCTTATAACGTTCAACTGGGGGCTGTACATCTGGACGGTGAACACAGGGCACGCCATCTGGGCGTCGCTCGGCTACTACATCAACCCGCTCGTGTCCATAGTGATGGGGATGGTCTTCTTCAGGGAGCGGCTTTCCGCGCTGCAATGGGCGGCCTTCGCCTGTACGTCCGCCGGCGTGGCGGCTCTTACCGTGATGTCCGGAGAGCTTCCCGCCGCCTCCCTCGCCCTCGCGCTGTCGTTCGGCGCTTACGGCCTCGTCAAAAAAAAGATGAGCGTGGGATCGCTCCAGGCTCTGGGTGCGGAAACGCTTGCGGCGCTCCCGGTTGCGCTCGCGCTGATATTCGTCCCGTTCGGCGGCATATTGGGCGGCGGGACGGCCTACCTGTTCGGCGCGCTACCTGACCTCGCCGGTTACGGCGCCCTGCTATGGCTGGGCTTCCTGCTTGCCGGCCCGGCCACCGCGGCGCCGCTCCTGCTGTTCTCCGAATCCGCCCGCCTGATACCGCTGTCCACCCTCGGTTTCATACAGTTTCTCTCCCCGACATTCACGCTTCTGATCGGCGTGTTCGTGTTCAAGGAACATTTTTCGATGGTGTACCTTGCCGCCTTTTCCTTCGTATGGCTGGGCGTACTGCTGTACTCAATCTCGATAGTGAGCAAGCCAGCGGCTAATCACTGACCGCCGGTCTGCTGGCTACTGATCGAGCGGGATCTGCCCGCCGCTCTGCGGGCGGCTTCTATGATTGTGGAGCGGAAGGCGCCCGATTCCAGCGCACGCACGGCTTCTATCGTGGTTCCCGCCGGGGAACAGACAGAATCTTTCAGGACGGCGGGGTGGCAGCCGGTCTCTAGTACGAGGGCCGCCGCGCCTTTCAGAGTCTGCGCGGCGAATCTGTACGCCTTTTGGCGCGGCATCCCCATGCCGACGGCGGCGTCGGCAAGCGCCTCTATGAAGATGAAACCGTAGGCGGGGCCGGAGCCGCTTATCGCGGTAACGCAGTCCATCAGGCCCTCGTCCACCTGCTCAACCGGCCCGCCTGGGGACAGAAGCTCCGCCACCAGCGCGGCTGCCGCCTCCACAGTGGCGGGGGCGGGCTGTTCCGGGGCGAGCGCCGTCATGCTTTCGCCTATGCTTGCCGCGATGTTTGGCATGACGCGGAACAGCGCCGCCGGGGACGCGCCGGAAAGTGCGGCGCGTATGGAGGCCAGCGGGACGCCTGCCGCCGCGGACACCAGCACCTTGCCGGCGCAGCGCGGAGAAATCTCGTTCAGCACAGCGGGAAGCTGGGCAGGCTTTACCGCAATGAACACCACGTCGCAGAGCGTAACAAGGCTTGGGTTGTCCAGCGCCGTCCTTACCCCCAGCTCTTCCGCCACGCTGTCGCGGCGGCTGGCGGTACGGCACGTTACAAAGACGCGCGTTCCGTCCAGAGCGCGCGCGGCAGCCCGCGCGAGGGCGCTGCCCATCGCGCCTGAGCCTATAAAGCCCACCTTAATTTCGCTCAATGTCTTCATGTCTCTCCTTCTCCCCCTAATCAATTCTCCGCCAGGAACAGGGTGCCGCGCAAAGTTCCCGAAGCGAGGGATGTCAGCGCCTTGTCGCGGCCTCCGTTTGCGAGAATCAGCGGTATGCCGTAAGCGCAAACCTTTTCCGCCGCCTCAATCTTGGTCGCTATACCGCCCGTGCCAAAACCGTTCGCCCCGCCCACCGTGATCCGCTCCCTCAAGCGCGCTATGCTGTCGACCGTTTCTATCAGCTTTGCGGATGGGTTGGTCTTGGGGTTGTCCGTGTATATGCCGTCAATATCGCTAAAAAGAATCAGGACATCCGCGTTCCACAGGATGGAGGTCAGCGCGCTTAGGTTATCGTTGTCGCCTATGCGGATTTCGTCGCAGGCCACCGAATCGTTCTCGTTGATTACGGGGATAACGCCCTCGTCCACCAGCGTGAACAGCGTATTCCGCATGTTGAGCGAGCGCCGCGGGTCGTCAAAGTCTTCTTTAGTAAACAGAAGCTGACCAATATGGAGGCCGTGTTCCCTGAACGCGCCGCTCCACTCGTTCATCAGCTTAACCTGACCTATCGCGCAGAGCGCCTGCCTGTAGTTCATGTCCGTCTTCCGCGCCCAGCGGTCTATGGTCGAGATACCGGCGACCTGCGCGCCGGAGGAGACGAGGGCAAGCTGCTTGCCGGCCCCGCTTATGGCCGTGCACTGGGCGGCAAAATCCCGCATAAAAGCGATATTTATCGTGCCGTCAGGCTTTGCCAGGGTTGCCGAACCGATCTTTACAACAATTTTTCGCGCGACAGCTATCGTACCGGCTATCGTCATCGCACCTGCCCTTCGCCGTTGATCAGAAACTTTGTCGTGGTGAGCGCGCTAAGACCCATCGGGCCGCGCGCGTGGAGTTTCTGGGTGCTAATTCCAAGTTCCGCCCCAAAGCCGAACTCGCCGCCGTCCGTAAAGCGCGTCGAGGCGTTCACGTACACGCAGGCAGCGTCAACGGCTTTTTGGAAAAACCGTGCGTTTTCAACGCTTTGCGTGACAATCGCCTCGGAATGCTTTGTGTTGTGCGCGTTGATGAACGAGACGGCCTCCTCTACGCCGGAAACAGTTTTGACGGCAAGGATGGCGTCCAGGAATTCGAAGCCGAAATCCGCCTCGGACGCGGGAACCACGCGGTGGGCCGCCGTCTTTTCACGCGCAAGAACGCGGAACGCCTCCTCGTCCGCGCGGAATTCGGCGCGCCCGGCAAAGACTTGAGCGAGGCGCGGCAGGAAATCGTTCAGCCGTTTCCTGTGTACCAGCAGCGTTTCGAGCGAGTTGCAGACGCCCGGCCTTTGCAGCTTTCCGTTTTCCGCGATACGCACGGCCTGTTCAATGCCGGCGCTCTCGTCAACAAAAAGATGGCAGACGCCGCTTCCCGTTTCGATCACGGGCACGCGGGCGTTTTCCGCTACAAATTTGATCAGGGACGCGCCGCCGCGCGGAAGTACCACGTCGATAAGGCCGCGCGCGCCGAGAATGGCGTCAACCTCCGTCCGCTCACCGCCACCGGCGAGCGCGAACGCTGACGGCACACCGTCAGCGTTCGCCCGTTCAAGGCCGTCCCGTATCGCCTGGGCGAGCGCCATGTTCGATTCGAGCGCCGCCGCGCTTCCCCGCAGCAGTATCGCGTTTCCGCTCTTGTACGCAAGCGCGAACGCGTCAACGGTAACAGCCGGGCGCGACTCGTAAATGATGGCGACAACCCCGAGCGGCGCGCGTACCTGCCGCAGCTCAAGGCCGTTTGGCAGCGTGTACCCCGACACAAGCTCCCCGACCGGATCGCTTGCCGCGATCACGATCCGCACACTGTCGATGATTCCGTCAACGCGGGCGTCATTCAGGCGCAGCCTGTCCAGCAGCGGCGCGCTCATGCCGGAAGCCCGCGCCCGTTCCGTGTCGCGCCTGTTCGCGTCAAGAATCCTGCCGCTCTGTCTCCGCAGTTCTTCGGCAACGCATGAAAGCGCGTAGTTTTTTTGCCCCGCGTTTTGCCGCGCCAGAGCGGAAACGCCCTGCCGCAGATCTCCGCAGACGCCGTGTATATCAAACATAAGTGTACAGATTGTAGGACTTTCGCCGCCGCTAATCAACACGACCCCACTGCGAATGAACCGCCCCTCCCTAAAGGCTAAACTTGATCCACAAATTTCGACCCATACCTGTTTTGGACAGACTTTCCCTACGGCTTGTTCATGGTTTCTGGCAAAATGGACAACCGCTCTGCGGTTGTCTCCGGAGTTTGCGGCGCAAGCCGCGAAGCGGCTTGCCGCTGTGCGGTTGTACCGGCGGCACAACCCACACGCGGGTCGATGGTCTCAGCCGCCGTAAGGCGGCTGGCTTACCGCAAACTCCTACCGTTGTTGAGGGGGAGCAAAAAGTTCTATAATGGGGGGGTGAAGGAACGGCTTTTAGAGATCCCTGTGGGGGGCTGCTATAAAATGACCTGTGAGCAGAGGCGGGGATGAGCGGCATCAAAAAGCGGCGTTCCTTTAGCTTTTTGGCGGGGCTTGTGTGTTTTTTCCTGCTCTGGCAGCTTGGCGCAGTCCTTACCGGCAGCGATATTATACTGCCGGGGCCGTTTCCGGTAGTAAAAAGGCTGATTTCACTGGTAAACACGGAAAGATTCCCGCGGGCGCTTGTTTCCTCCACGCTCAGGCTGTTGCTGGGTTTGGCGGTCTCCGTGCCGCTCGGCGTGCTGGCCGGTATAGTTTCCGCGCTCGATAAACGGGCGGCCGCCTTTCTGCGGCCTTTCTTTTCCGTGATAGCGGCGACGCCCGTCATGTCCGTTATTTTGATCGCTTTTTTGGCATTTGGCTCGGAAAAAACGCCCGTTTTTACCGCGTTTCTAATGGTTTTCCCCGTAATCGCGGCCAATACGATCGCCGGTGTTAAGGCGGTAGACCCAAAACTGACGGAACTGTTCAATGTGTACGGCATACGCGGTTTGGAAAGGCTCCGTTACCTGCATATCCCTTCTATGCTCCCGTACCTTGCCGCCGGTCTTCACAGCGGCCTGTCTCTCGGTTGGAAGGTGATTGTCGCCGCCGAAGTCCTGGTTCAGCCGCTAAGCGCTCTCGGTACAGGTATGCAGATGGCCAAGGCTCAGCTTGAAACCCCCGAACTCTTTGCGTGGACAGCCGCTACCGTGATTGCCGCCGCGCTGTCCGATATTTTGCTGGACACATTCAGCCTGCTTATGACACGTAAAAGAATCTCTTTTTAATACTGAACTGGGAGCAATGAGGATGGGGGCTGGCGAGTCGTCCTTGCATGCGGGTGAGGATGTGTGGGGCAGATGGAAAAATGCGGGAAAGTGGGTATTATGTAAGAATGATGGGAAATCCCCGCCATTCTCCATCTTCAATTATCCATTGTCCATTCGCGCGTAGCGCGGAAGCCGCAGTGTTTATGGAACATACGCCTACACTTCCGAGCTCACGGCCAGGCGCTCACGTACCATATCACCTATAATTTGAGAGGGCAATTTGTGGGCGGCCTCCGCGCGAGTTCTGATGTAGTCTGCCGCTACCCCGTCAAGGGTATCGAGCAGTTCCCTCTGACGGGTGAACATACCGCCTTTCCTGGCGGGGTCTACTTTGGGCGGGTTTTTGGTGTAGTAGTCATCCCAATAATCCGCTTCCGCTTCGGTCATTCGCGCCATAACTCCTCCTATGCGTCCAGCAGGGGTAAAAAGATATTCCGGCATTTCATCGCGTGGAATACGTTGACGGTTTCATCGTCAATTCGATTATACAGTATTTCAAGCAATGTGCCTGTTTGGTCGAAGCCCACGATGATATATTTGTGTTCGTCATCTTCCAGTGGGCCTTCATATCGGGGATGGTTGACGGTATACCGGATATTTTCCGCGGTGATACCCTGCCGAAAGGCGGCCTGATTAAACTCTATACAGTCGTCCCACCCCATCATGTATACCCACTCCTATGTTACATCAAAAAAGGCAGGGCCGCAACACGCTACGTTGCCGCGTTCTATTCGTGTCATTCGTGGTTTTATTTATCAACCAGGGAGAACTCAAGTATCACGCGGAAGAAGGGGGATGTCAGATAAAAAAGGAGAATGACGGGAAATCCCCGCCATTCTCCTTTCTTAATTCTCAATTCTCAATTCGCGCGCGGCGCGGAAGCCGCCTAGCCGCTAATAATCGCCCTCGCCGATGGCGCACCTGGTATTCTGGCCGGACGTGGCGGTCCCTGTTGCGTTGCTATTTCCCAGGGTTCCGAGACTTATGGTTTTGACTCCATCCGTCCCGTTGGTCCCTTCGCCGTTCCCTCTGCTGCCGGCGGAAACGCCGGTAGAAGCGTTTCCACTTACCTTTATGCCGTTGATAGTGATGTTGCTGGCGCTGCCTGTGCCGGTGTTAAAGCCGCTGCCTATGCCCGGGGAACGGTCCCCGCCCTTGGCGGTTACTTGTGCCGAGCCGCCGATGGTGATGGTCCCGGCCACGCCGCCATTGTAGCCGCCGCCGATGCCCGCGCCGCCGAACAGGCCGCCCGTGGCGGTTACTTTTGCCGTGCCGCCGATGGTGATGTTCCCGCCCGCGCACGTGTAGCCCCCGCCGATGCCAGCGCCGCCGGTGTCGTTGCACGTGGCAGTTACCTGTGCCGCGCCGTTGATGGTGATGTTCCCGCCCGCGCTCCTGTGGCTCCCGCCGATGCCAGCGCCGCCGCCGCCGCCATTGGCGGTTACTTTTGCCGTGCCGTTGATAGTGATACTTCCATTATTGTTGCTGTTCCTTGTATGATACCCGGAGCCAATGCCGGCGCTATTAGGGCCGCCGGTCGCGGTAACCGTGCCTCCGCTTATAAGGATTATTCCCGCCTCGCCGCCGCCGGGGTTGGTGTTGTTGACGTTATGACCGCCGCCGCCGATAGCCGCGGCGCCCCAGTCCTTGCTCTTTGTGTAAGCCGTTACCGTTCCGCCTGAAATGGTGATAGTCCCGCCGTCCCCCTGGTAGCCGCCGCCTATGCCCGCGCCGCCGCCGGCAGGGGTTGCATTGGCAGAGCCGGTCGCGGTAACCGCGCCGCCTGAAATCGTGATACTCCCGCCGGCCGCCCCGCTTCCGCCGCCGATGGCCGCGCCGCCGGCGCCCGCGTCCGTAATAATTGGGTTATAGCTTGTGGCTTTGACCGTGCCGCCGGTTATCGTGATGGTCCCGCCAATCTGTCCGTTTCCGCCGCCTAGACCTGCGCCCGTTGCGCCGGCATAGACATCGAGAGTCCCGTTTGTGCTGCCCGGTCCCGCCGCGCTCGCTATCGAGAGCGTCGCGCCTGCGGGGGCCTGTAGGCCCGCCGACTGGCCGTTCGACTTGAGGGTGTTCGTGGCGCCGGAGGCAAGGGTGATGTTCGCCACAGCGCCCGGCGTTATGTAAAAGGCGCAGGCGTTTGACACCCCCGATACGTCGATGCTGACGCCATTCAGGGTGATGTTCGCCGTAACGTTGGCGGCTACCACTACGCGGTTGGCGGTGGTTGTGCCGATGATGGTGTAGTTACCGGTTGTCGTGATGGTAACGGTGGAGCTGCTGCTGCTGTAGTTCCATCCGCTGGGGATGACCGATCCCGGATTGTTGATTGGAATGGTGGTGGACCCTGGGACCGCCGTCCACTTGGCGTACACCGTTATATCAGCGGCAACTGTCGTTAAAGCGGTAAACTGCGTCCCGCCGCCGCTCTGCTGGGTATACCAGCCGCCAAAGGTATAGTTTGCTTTGGTTGGTTCTGCGGGCATATTGTCCGTACTGACCGAAGCGCCGCTGTTTACCTTTTTGGTCTGTATGTCGGGGCTTCCGCCGTCCGCGTTGAACGTTACCGTATACTGTATCGCCGTCCACTGGGCGTATAGGGTTACCGTCTCGTTGTTGGTGGAAGACAGGTTTGTTACGCTTTGCCCGGCGGTATAGCTTGTGCCGCCGCCGCCGGACGCGGTGTTCCAGCCTGTAAAGTTATAACCCGTCCTGCTAAAGCCGTTGGCGGTAAGGGCCTTTTCTACGTCGTAGGTATGGGTGCTCGAAGTGGTGGAACCTACAACGCCGCTGGCGTTGCCGTCGTATGCAACCGTGTACGTAATCGGCGTAAACTGCGCCGTTACCGTTACGTTCTCCGCCGGCATTGTGAAGGTGTAGGGCCCTGAGCCGCTTACTGTTACATCGCCGCCGCCCCCCTTGGTTACCGTAGGCCCGCTGTCCAGTTGGTACCCCTCGGCCGGCGTTACCGTCAGCGTAACCGTGTAGTTCTCCTTTGCGGACGTTGCACTATCCTCATTTACGGCGGCCCCTATGGAGCCGTGTTCAAGGCCACTGTCCACCGATACCGTGTATTGGCCGGGAGGCAGCTCTTCAAATTCCGCCCTAACCGTTACGTTCTCCTTCGGCATCGTGAAGGTGTATTTATTGCCGCTGCCGGTTACTTCTACCGGCGATTCCGAAGCGCCCGTTACTGTAAGTGAAGTTTCCTTAAGCTTAAACCCCATACTCGGGCTTACCGTCAGCGTAACGGGTGTTCCTTCCACCGCGTAGGCGGAGCTGGCGCTGACGGAACCGTTGTCACCCGTCTTTATTGTAACGCTGTAAAGGCCGCCGGTGGGATCGCCGGCCTCCACCTCTACGAATACCACCCTGACCGTTACGTCGGCCCCCGGCATCGTGAAGGTGTATGGGGGCTCGCTACTACTCAGGCTTATATCGCCCGTCTTTGTGGTAACGGTGAGTCCTGCAAACTTATACCCCGTCTTCTTAGTTACCGTGAGCGCAACGGGTGTCCCCTTCTCCACCTTTCTAGAGGGGTCGACGCTGACGGAACCGGCGTCGTTCGGCGTACTACTTATCAACACTTTGTACCCTTTGCCTCCGTCCTCCGGCAGCGTGACATCAAGCTCGTCGTTCGCTTCCGTGCAGGCGGAAATCATCCCGGCCAGCAGAAACGCCGCCGCGATCCATCCTAAACTTCTTTTTGTAATCCGTGTCTTTGCTTTCATAACAAAGGTCTCCTAAAATAAATATCTCGATTCGGCAAAACTTGCCGAGGATTCACTTCACTATTAACGCGCCGGACGGGACATTCCTGCCCGGGCCGGTCTGCCAGCAGGCGGATAAGCAGAATGGCGAGAAATGAGCGGATCGGCCTCTCCACGGCCCTCCTGCCGCATTGACGGGGTGGGCGGTAACGGTACCGTTGTTGACCGGCCCTATTGTTACCGTATAAAGGGTGGTTTTGTTTCCGTTGTTGCCGCCGCTGTTGTTGCCAAAGAGGTCTTTGACGCCATCGGCGCCATTGCAGCCGGAAAGCGCCAAAACGAGCGCCCCGCAAACGGCGAAAACCGCCGTTTTAAGGCGCTTTATACCCCGGGGAAAAAAAAGGGGGGGCGGGGGGGCTGTCAGGGTCATTCCCCGTGAAATTCCGGCCGCGCTGGCCTTGCCATCATTTACCGCTATTTTCGTAAAATACTCCTTTCCGCGGACGTTTTCGCGGGTTTTTGCCTGTTTTCCCCTTACGTCCGCTCCGAAATAGGCTCACCCACAGGGGGTCGCCGGCCCATTAACAATAGGCATACATTCAATATGCGTATTTTTGCGGGAAAGGTCAAAGAATAGTGGGTAAATTAAATCATCATCAGTATCTCGTCCCCATGCGCGCCTACCAGTTCCTGCTTTTTGGGACAGACAATCAGGTCCATGTCCTCCAGCGGGATAGCGCCCAGCAGCGCTTCGTGTTTTCCCGGTAAAACCAGGGCGGGGAATGTCGTGGACCGGTTTTTCCAGTGAATCTCCACCGGATTGGTAACCCGGGCAACCATCCGCTCACCCCCGGCCAGGGTAACGCCCCGCAGCCCCTTTACGCTGAGACCCAGTTTCAGGAACACATCCTCGTCCATAACCAGGCTTCCCGCGCCGGTATCGACCATAGCCCGCACCGTTGTCTCCCGTACTTTGTCCTTGTCGATAATCCCCCGCTCGGCATCGGCCACATCCGTAGCGTTTTTCAGCGTTATTTCCGCGTATACCGTTCCCATAGCAACCTCCAAAATCGGTTAACAGTCACTATTATAGCATATTCCCCGCAAAATCAATCAGAGGTTAGCGGTGAACAGTTAGCGGGCGAAGGTTGGGCAGCGGACGGTTGGAGTGGTCACCCGGCAGCTGGAAAAATGCGGGAAAGTGGATATTATGTAAGAATGACGGATAAAAGAAGTAGTAAAAAGCAGGTTTATATCATGGGGCACAGGAATCCGGATACCGATTCGGTTGTGTCGGCGGCGGCCTATGCGAAGTTAAAGAATCTGCTTGGAAAGAAAGAATGTATAGCGGTAAGGGGCGGCAAACTGTCTCCGCAGACAGAGTACATATTTGAGCGATTCAATGTACCCGTGCCGCACTATGTACCGGACATGATACCCAAAGTTGCGTACTACATGAAGCATGATGTGCGCCCTGTGAGCGGCGATACCTCGCTGTGGAACGCGGTTGCCGAGATGGAGGCGACCAACATCAAGGTGATTCCGGTTGTGAACTCATCGGGCCAGTACAGCGCGCTGTTGAACTACAACGCTTTCGCCCAGAACATACTGAAAGTGCTCAACCCGGAAACGGCTACCTTGTTTTCGACAAATATCAGGCTGATAGCCGATACGCTTTCCGCGCAGCAGGTGCTGACATTTAACACTGAGGAGCTTTTCAAGTGCGTAACTATAGTCGTGGCGGACAGCACGGAAACGTTTCGCGCCACGCTTGAGCTGCATACGCCGGAAAATGCGGTAATAATAACGGGCGACCGCGAAGATGTGCAGGAGTACGGCATAGCCAGCGGTGTGCGGGCGATCATCCTTTCGTCCGGGACGCAGATGACGAAAGAACTCCGCGATAAGGCCGAAAAGAACAATGTTTCCGTACTGATAAGCCCGTACCGCTCGGCGGAGACGGCTATGCTCGTGATGTATTCCGCGCCTGCCTCCGAGATGGCGGACACCACGATAAAGCCTGTACAGGCGAGCGACACGATACGGTACATAAGGGAATCCCTGCGCGAATCGGCAAGCCATACGCTGCCGGTGGTGGACGACAGTAACAAACTGCTGGGGACTATTTCGGAAACTGACCTGCTGGCCGAGCCCGGCGTCGATATTATCCTGGTCGATCACAACGAGTTGTCCCAGGCGCTGGAAGGGGTCGAAAACTATACGATACAGGAGGTGATAGACCACCACCGCCTGGGCAACTTGAGTACAAAGACTCCGATAACCTTTATCAACCGGCCTGTCGGCGCTACCTGTACGATAATCGTTTCACTGTACAGGCAGGCGAGGGTTCCGCTCCCCAAGCCTATCGCGTCCCTCCTGCTTGCGGGCATACTTGCCGATACGCTCGTGCTGAAATCCACAACGGTCACGGAGGAGGACCGCGACACGGCGGAATACCTTTCCAACATAACAAACCTCGATATTGCCGAGTTGGGACGCGATATAATAGCGGCGGGCAACAGACTGGGCAACAGGACGGCGGGCGAGGTCATAAATCAGGACATGAAGGAGTACCACGAAGGCAAGCTGACGTACACGGTCAGCCAGATTGAGGTCGATTCAACGGAAGAACTGCTAAAGCGCAAGAATGAAATGCTGGAAGAACTGGAAATCGAACGCCGCACACGGGACGCTCTGTTCTGTGCGCTGATGGTAACGGACATCATAAAACTTACAAGTATTATGATAATCGCGTCAAAGCCGGAATTCCTCCAGGTGATGGAACTGCCGCGCAAGGACAAGGGTGTCTTCTTTCTGCGCAACATTGTCTCGCGTAAAAAGCAGCTCGTCCCGCTGTTGACAGAACAGATACAGCAGATGGCCTCAGCCGGCAGCTCTCCGCTGGGTTAAGCATGCATGGGCGGCAGTATAGCATATGCTTTCACCTGAACTGTTCGATGTTTTAAAAAAGGTCTTAATTTCATGGGAGGTTGTCGCTATGACCGTGGTAATAGTAATTTTTTGGTCTGTTGTAAATTCCGTTATGAGGCTGCGAAAACCGGCACCCAAAGCCACCCGTAGTACAAAACCAAAAAAGATTAAACGTCCCCCCCCCCCCCCCACGCAGCTTGACAAAAATATTGACGCCTCCGACATAGGCATAGGCGAATGAAGGTAAACAGACTCCGTATCTGGAAGCGCCAGATCACGCACAAAATCGTCCCCGTCTTCTATAGACTTCGTTACCTGAAAGGTTTTTAGCGAGAGGTCGGGGAGCAGGATCACGTCTATGTCGTAGGTATTGATATTCTCCCCATCCTCGGAGGTAACCTTTATCTGTTACTTGTTTAACCCCTCAGACAGAGGGCCTCCGCTGGGAACTTACCGTAGCGGGCTCATTGCCAAGTACCTGACAGCCTAAATTCACTTTTTTTAGCATTTTTCCCTAAAATTCACTTTCCCCCGAACATCGGGGGAACTCCCCCACACATCGGGGGAACTCCCCCGAACACCGGGGGAACTCCCCCGAACACCGGGGGAACTCCCCCGAACA
>JAIRMP010000168.1 GCA_031258615.1 Spirochaetaceae bacterium
AGGCTTGCCATAGGAGTTTGCTACACAAGCCTACGGCTTTCTACGCAAACTCCATCCGGCTTGTCGAGCCGACTCGCCTGGATTGCCACGCGCCTGCGGCGCTCGCAATGACGTTGCCCCCCCCCCGCCAACCACGGTTGGAGTTTGCTTAGGCAAGCGCTACGCGCTTGCCTAAGCAAACTCCAGAGACAACCGCGAAGCGGTTGTCCAACCGCTGAGCGCGCCGCAACCTCCTAGGGCAAGCCGTCGGCTTGCCACGCTCGCAATGACGGCGACTTGCCGCCAGCCGCCCCAGCCCTCTCGTGAACAACACCCAGCAAAAAAGCCCTGCCTTGACTTTGGGGTGTGGGGAGGCAATAATTTTGTGGTGATTTATGAAAAGTCCCGTTAAATATATTACGATTGCTGCTTTTATCGCGGCCGCCGTAGTGGTTTCGGTTTTGATAGTTTTGCCCAAAGATTTCTTTCAGACCAAAAAGGCCGAATTCCATCAGACCCGCTATCTTAGGCCGGTTTTACAAAACGATGGTTTTGACGCACCGGATAACACGGTTGAGCTTGCCGCCGCGGAAAGCGAGCGGATGAAAATAAATTTAGAAGACGGGGAGATTGCCGTTGCCATACTGTCGGAAGACTTTGACAAAGACGGCAGCCAGGAGCAGGTAATCGCATACCGAAATCTGCTAAAAGAAAACAACCCCATATACCTTACCTACATTGATTACCAGGAAGATACAAAACAGTACAACCGTGTATGGAGCGGCCCGAGCGCGGCGGTACGACCGGGAACGGTGTCGCTTTTTACGCAGGACCTGACGGGCGACCGGAGTGTCTGTATAGTAATTACCGGCATGAACGGGAACGGCGAACATACGATGACCGTATTCAAAGCGGCAAAAAATAATACGGCGGCCATGTCTGCCGCGGCGCTTGATGCGTCAGGCGGCGCGGTAATAAGCAGAATAGCGGATATAAGAATTGACGGAACAATATCCATAATCGAAACGGAACGAACACAGGCATACCAGCTTGGACTCACAAACGGGGCAAGTTTTGATATAAGGGGACGGGGGCGGGACGCCACGTCCACCAACGAGTTTGACCAGATCGAAATTACCTACTCGTACAATCCCGAACTGGGACGCTATGTGCAAAAAAGCGTCAACCATATACCGGGCGCGCAGGTGGAAACCGCCCGTTTCCGCAGGCTTTTGAGCGGAAACACTACGGAATTTGAGCAGTTTATAAGCGGCTTGTGGTACCGCGCAGCGCCGGATATGTCGATAAACAACAGCCAGTACATTTATTTTGATACAAACGGACGCGAAATAATTTTTTACGACAAAAGTACCCAGCAGGTGTACAAGTGGCTCTCGTCAACATCAACAAGGTACGGCCTGTACGTTTCAAGCCAAAACATTTCGGTTACGACATTACGCCGCGTGATGGATATAGAACTGGAAGCGATAGACAGCATACGTGTAAAAGTATTTGAAGATGTGCGCATGAAGATAACGCTTAGCGCCCCGTGGGACGGCTCGTACCGTAAATCGGCCTCCCTGAAAAAATCGGATGAAGGCGCGGTCTTGCGCGTGGAACCTTATATTGATGCGGCGTACAACGGCTCTCTGGCCGGTATAGTGTTCTCACCAAACGGTGAATACGAACTCAATGTTTCCGGGAGGACACAGTCCGGGCGTTACACCTTCTTCGTGCTGGATAGTAAGGAGTATCTGGAATTGCTGCCCGAAGGCGCGGAGGCAGAGCAGGCTGGCGCCAAAACGCCCGCCGAGGCTGCCGGCGGGAAGAAGGCGCGCGAGGTGTACCGTGTTGACCGGCAGGCCGTGACAGACAACGGAGACGGAGAAACTTTCTCGTTGCAGCGGGTACGGTTGGGCGCCGGCGGTGAGGAGGAATTTCATGAAGCGCCGATCATTTTTAACCTTTCGGGATGAAAACTGTCCGCGCCCCAGCCTTAACGGTTAAAGCGATGCCGGCTGTGAAACACGATGCGGTAAGGCTGGTTAAACTGTTGACGGAAAAACGGCTGCGCCTCGCTGTTGCCGAATCGTGTACCGGCGGACTCGTCGGCAGCCTTATCGCCGGTGTACCGGGCGCGTCCGGCATATTTTGGGGCGGTTTTACCACTTACACGGTTGACGCGAAGCAAAAGATGCTTGGCATAGACGCCGCGCTGCTGGAACGGTACGGCGCGGTGAGCATGGAGTGCGCCTCCGCGATGGCGGCGTCCGCGCGGGAGTGCGCGGACGCTGATCTTGCGCTGTCCGTAACGGGGCTTGCCGGGCCTCTCGGCGATGGCTCCCTGAACGCTGTCGGGACGGTCTGGATAGGCGGATCGTGCCTCGGCCTCCCGCCGTTTGCCCATGGTTACCACTTTACCGGCAGCCGTAACGAAATACGGGAAAAAGCCGCCGCCTCCGCGATAAGGCTCGGCATAGAACTTGTTGAACTGACATAGGTATAGTGCATAGATGGAATGCAAGGCGGTTCAGTTTAATGGGGGTGCAATGGGTCGCCTGATTCACTGGTTTTGGCCCAAGCCTACTTGATCTTTATAAATCAGTTTGGTACTGTTTTATTATGGCGCCGTACCCAAGTGGTAAGGGAGTGCTCTGCAAAAGCATTATACATCAGTTCGATTCTGATCGGCGCCTGACTGCGTACAGATTAGCGTAAACAATAAGCCTTACCCGGTACGATTGCCGCCTTGTTTCCAAGTGGTTGAAAAATTTCCATATTTTTGTATATTTAGATTATACCGCTCCAGTCGTTCAGGACGTAGCACAAGGGGGCCGCAATGGTCAGCACGAGGCGCTGAGGGCGGTAAATCAACTTTGCCCCAAAAACTCGGTAAAAATGTATACAGCCGGAACCTGTCATGGTCTACCGTTACCTGTCCTGACGGAGGATGGCTTGGCTCTTGTCAATGAAGCGGGGGTAAAGTCCGTGAGTTCCAAAGGCTCACCGCACAGCGTTGTATCAGCCGATTTCCCTGCCAATCGCTTTTTTCAGCTTGACGGACGCTGTGATTGAGGGATCGCGTTTCCGGGCGGCACGGAAAACGGCGGCGGCAGCGGCAGTATCGCCTATGTTGACAAGGGCATCCGCCTGCGATTTGAGCCAGCGTCCCTCCTCACGGGCCGAGAAACCCAGACCCAAAAGTTCCTGCACACATTCGATCCATGTTTCATCATCAACAACAGTGCGCAGCTTTGTACGTACCAGTTCTTTCAGCAGTATCTCCACATCCTGGGCAAAATGGCGAAAGTACGGCAAGCGGCGTTCTTCACGAATCAGGGCGGTGAGCAGGCTGAAGGCCTCGTAGTAAAAACTTCGTTTTTCAAGCTCCTCTGCCAAAATAAAGGAAAAGTCCATCCAGTCCCCGCGATCGAGGTATTTTGCGAGCGGAAAATTCAGGCCGCCCAGATCCAGCCACATCCTGACGGCGCTGTCCTCCTCAAAGTTGAGCAATTCAAAAATTATCAGCTCAGCCTGCGCCCGTTCACGGAACCTTGAGTCGGGGTCCCCAGCCTGTTCGTACAGATAATCGCGGTAGTTAAAGCCGCGGCGCCGGCCGGACGCGCCGTAGTACGCGCGGTCATAATCAAAACGGCGCTGGCGGTTTGAAAGAATCTCGTAAGCGGCAAGGAGTTTCTGCATATATTCCCGTGCGTTTTCGCCGGCAATATCAGGATGATGCTGCTTTGCCTTCTCCCGGAACGCGCGTTTTATTTCCGCTATGGAAGCGCTTTCATCAACTCCAAGAATCTTGTACTGATTATCCAAACCATTTTCCCGGGTACAGTATTTTCCGCCGCTACAGTTGTCTGTACTTTAAATCCACATTGGGGTCTTTTGACACAAGAATTGAACAGTCCGACCGCAGCAGTATTTCACAGTGAATACCGGACGAAATACGCTCTTTTTTGGAACCGCCCAGAATGATTAGGTCGGAATTATGTTCGTTTGCGGCGCATATAATCTCCGCAAAAACAGCGCCGCGGCGGAGATCCGTTGTGATTTTTACGCCTTTTGCGGCAGCCAATTCAACAACAAAATCCAGAAAACGGCGGCCATTGCTCTCCATGAAGCTTTCATACTCCGAAGCCTCGCTTTCCACAAGAATTTTTTCCAAAAAAAGTTCGTTGACGAGGTTCGTATCAATAACATTCACCGCGCAAAGCCGGCATTTGTACTGTTTTGCCATCACTATTGCGTATTTAGCGGCAAGAATCGATGCGTTTGAACCTGAAATCGCAGCAACTATACTGGAAACAAGCGGTTTTTTCATACTTCTCAAACCTTAATACGAGCGTTTCCCTGAATTTCCACACTTTGAATCTAATATACTGCGTAATAAGGCGCAGTTTCAATATACCGGTATTTTTGCGGTCATAACCCGGAGCAGAGTCTTTCGCCGTGCATCCCAGCGCCGGCGCCGCATAGAAAAAAAACTTCAGGTATGTCATACTGTTTTTATATTATGGGAGTCTTTTAGTGCCGCCGGTAAAAACGTACCCGCATTCAGGTTTTATGAGTGTCAAAGTGCTGCTGCTCGTCTATATACTGCTCTGCGGGTTGACCGTATTTTTTTCGAGAAACCTGTTTTACGAGATGTTGATAGGCGGTCAAACGCCGCGGCGTTTGGAGTTAGCCGTTTACTTTACGATTCCTGTGGTGCTTTTTGTTCTGCTGGGCATATCCGCCGTAAATGTGGTTCGGGACCTCCTGGCAAAAAAGCCCTGTAGCAAATTTCAGGTGAGGCTGATCAGCAATTTTACTGTCATCGTAATACTGACAGCGCTGCCGGTTATTCTGATAACGATACAATCTTTCTACGAGATTGTACGTTACTGGCCAAATATCAAGGTACAGGAAGCGCTTGCGGACGCCAATAGCTTTGCCGTTGATGTCTACACATTGCGCACTGAAAAGTATGAAGCGTTCATTAACAGGGTTGATTTTGACGCATTTCCTGGCTTGTACCGGAATGATGAAACAAAACGCTTTGGAATAGATAAAAATGACATTGCGGCGATTCAGGATTTTGCGGCAGGCAGGAACGACAGTTGGCGCAGCGTCTTTTTTACCGGACGCAGGGAACTTACACTCACATCCCCGCCCGCCCTGCTTCAGGGCTTTGTTACGCAACGCATTATACCGCGTGATACCGATGTGGTGCGCTATGTAGATACACGGAAAGAAAACACCCTGCGTGTAGTCAGCTTTAGTTTGGGTGAAGGTTTTGACGCGGGAAACGAACTTATACGCGACGAAACGCTCCGTTTTGAAGGGTTAAATAATGTATTCTTTCACAATATGGGCCCATTAATATTCTTTTATTACGGTATATTCTTCCTGCCCATACTGCTGATGATCCTGATAATAGCGTTTGGCTTTACCCAGATCATGATTCAGCCTATCGCGGATCTGGGTGAGGCTACCATGCAGGTGGCAAAGGGTGATTTTAAAATACAGATTCTGACTCATCCAAAGGATGAACTTGGACTTTTGATCAACAATTTCAATGTTATGGTTCAGAATTTGGAGAAAACGCGCAATGATCTTGTCCGTTCTGAAAAACAAACAATGTGGCAAAGCATGGCGCAGCAGCTTGCCCACGAAATAAAGAATCCTCTCACGCCGATTAAACTTACGGCGGAGCGCGTTCTTCGCCGGTTCCGCGATGATCCTGAAAAAATGAATAAAATATTGGAAGACGCAATGATAGCCATAATTCAGGAAGTTGAAAGCCTTGCTACACTGCTTGATGAATTTAAAACGCTTGCGCGTCCGATTGAGCCCTCCCTCTCAACAACAAATATACGTGACGCAACGGAAGAAATTATCATGCCTTACAAAACATCATGGAATAAAATACATTTTGATACAAGCGGTGTTTACTCATGGATCGAAGTAAAAATGGACAGAAAACGCCTTTCACAGATTATAGGCAACCTTGCGATAAACGCAATTGACGCAATGGACGGCGATGGCACAATAGCGATACGTACTGATCTTGTCAATAAACGAAATTGCAGGTATTGTAGATTATCCATACAGGATACCGGGAAAGGAATAGATAAGGAAGTGTCCGCAAAAGTCTTCACGCCATATTTTACTACAAAAGAGTCGGGCACAGGATTGGGCCTGCCCATAGTTGAACGTATTGTAAATGATCATGGCGGGGGTATCTGGTTTAACTCCTCACCGGGCGCCGGTACCACATTCTTTGTTGATATTCCGGTTAAAGACTAAATGCGTCTAAAAGGTGATAAGGCGGCGCCGGTACGGTGTTTTTGTTGACATTCCGGTCAAAGGCCAATGGGTGGTATGCATAATATTTTAGTGATAGATGATGAACGGACGATAAGAACCACAATAGCCGAAATCATGGAAGATGAAGGTTATACCGCGTTTACCGCGGAGGATGCGGTCTCCGGTATGGAAATGTTGTCCCAAAAAGAAATTTCCATCGTCATACTTGACGTGCTGCTGCCAAAAATGGGCGGCATAGAGGCCCTTGAAAAGATACGCTCCCAGTGGCCGGAAATCGAAGTGATAGTAATATCAGGGCATGCCAACATCAATACCGCGGTTACGGCGGTAAAACTGGGCGCATTTGATTATCTTGAAAAACCGCTGTCAATAGACAAACTATCAACCGTTTGCAGGAACGCAATCTCGCTTATCAGCCTGAGGGAAGAAAATGCGGAGCTTAAACGGAGCGCGGGTTCCGGCATTGAACTGATAGGGATCAGCCCGCAGATTGAGCAGGTGCGCGGCCTGATAAGGCAGGCGGCAGGCAGCGATGCCCGTATACTTATAACGGGTGAGAACGGCAGCGGCAAAGAGCTGGTGGCGCGCGCCGTACACAAACTTTCTTCACGGGCAAACGCGGCCTTTGTGGAAGTGAACTGCGCCGCCATTCCCGACAACCTTATTGAAAGCGAACTGTTCGGGCATGAAAAAGGCGCTTTTACGGACGCCGTATCACGGAGGCGCGGACGTTTTGAATTGGCATCGGGCGGCACGCTCTTTCTTGACGAAATCGGCGATATGTCGCTCAATGCCCAGGCCAAAGTGCTCAGGGCGATTCAGGAGCAAAAGATAGAACGGGTGGGCGGTGAAAAGAGCATAAACGTTGATGTGCGCATAGTGGCGGCCACAAATAAAAATCTGGAAGAGGCGTGCGGCAAAGGCGCTTTCCGCCAGGATTTATTTTTCCGCCTGAATGTTATACCAATACACATGAGCGCGCTGCGTGAAAGGCCTTCCGACATTGAACCGCTGCTCCATTATTTTTTATGCGAGGCCGGTGCAGGCGCTTTTACATTTGATGATGATGCCAGCACCTACCTTACAGAATACCCCTGGCCGGGCAATGTGCGTGAATTGAAAAATTTGGCGGAGCGGATCGCCGTCCTTTGCGACGATGATCATATTGGCCGCGGCGATCTTGAAAATCTGTTCCTTCCGCACAACGGCGGAAAGCCGCCGGACAACGCGCTTTCCGGCTGCGCATCTTGTCAAAATGTTCTTGGCAGTGATATATTGGAAATGTCATATAGTCATGCAAAAGAATTATTTGAAAAATGTTACCTGGAATATCAGTTGAATAAAAACGACTACATTATATCGCGTACAGCGGAGGCCATCGGGATGTATCCGGGCAACCTCCACGCAAAAATGCGGAAATTTGGTATAGAAAAAAGTATGGGGAGTACTAGGTAGGACTGGGAGGAGTATAGTTATGAAAGAATTAACGGAAAGGCAGCAGGCTGTATTAAACTTTATCGCGCGTTTTATTTACGAGCACAACTACCCGCCCACATTTAGACAAATTGCGGACCATTTTAAAATTACGGTAAAAGCTGCATACGATCATGGTAGGGCGCTAAAAAAGAAGCAAAAACTCAGGCTGCATGACAAAAGCTCACGCACGATGGAAATTATCAGCAACGTAAGCTACGATGACGAACAAAAAGATTTTGAAGACATCCCTATACTTGGTGAAGTAGCGGCAGGTCCTCGCATACTTTCCGAAGAAAACTACCTGGGAAATATGCGTATCCACCGGTCAATGCTAAAAAAACAAAAACGCTACTTTGCGCTAATTGTACGCGGTGATTCGATGACGGGCGCCGGCGTAATGGACGGCGATACGGTGATAATCGAGAAAACCGAAACCGCAAAAAACGGCGATATTGTTGTAGCCATGATTAACGAAGGGTATACGCTAAAAAGATTCTTTAAGTGTAAAGAAAACATTAAACTTCAATCCGAAAATCGCGCCTACTTTCCTATATACTGCAACGATGTCCACATAGTAGGGCATCTTGCCTGCGTAATACGCTCCTACTGACAGGTTTCTATGGCAAATGGCGAAAGTTTTTTGTTTTTAGGCCCTGAATTGGGCGAAAAACAGGACGCTATTGAAAGATTACGCGGGGAGTTAACAAAAAAATACGGCGTTCCGCCGGAAGAAACATCTTTTTATGCCGGTGATACGCCTGCCGCAAACATTACCTCCTTCCTGCTGAACGGTTCATTGTTTTCCGAAGCCCGCCTTGTATTTGTTAAAAATGCGGAACTGTTGAAAAAAAAGGATGAGACGGCAAGCCTTGCATCCTACCTTAAAAACCCTGCCTGTGACACTACACTTATCCTTATTTCAGACGCTGCCGGCATTGACCGTACAATAGAGGGCGCCCTGCCCAAAGACGCAAAACATATATTTTGGGAATTGTACGAAAGCAAAAAGCCTGAATGGGTGCGTTTATACTTTCACCGTGAAGGTTTTTCCGTTGACGAGGATGCCGTAAACACGATTCTGGAACTGGTAGAAAATAATACGGACGCGCTGCGGCGCGAGTGTTCACGCTTGATGCTGTTTGCCGGAAAGGAAAACGGAACCAAAAGAGTAATAAGCGCTGCTGAAATTGAAAAATCGCTTTCGCACACGCGCAGTGAATCCGCCTTTACCCTTTTTTCCGCGATTGCCGCCGGCAATTTGTCAAAAAGTATCGAGATAATGAATACGCTGCTTGCCGCCCAGGAGACGCCTGTAGCGATAATCTCAGGGATATCCTGGTGTTTCAAACGTTTTCGTGATTACTGCGAGCTGGCGGCGCGGGGGGCGGCATCCGACTTTGAATTAAAAAAGATCGGCATCACTACGGCAAAGGGCAGGCGCGACTATGCCTGCGCGGAAAAAACTTTCGGACTTGCCGCCGCCGATAAGTGCATAGCGCTCTGCGCCGAATACGATCTTGCCGTAAGATCTGGCGGGGCTCCTATTGAAAACATTCTATTGAATCTTTACCTGTACAAATTATGGAGTCTCAGGGTAAATTAACATAAATGAAAGGAACTGCGTTTGAAAAACTTTGAAGAACGGCTTGAACATCTTGAAAGACTCGGTGAACAGGTTCGTAAAACCGATATACCGCTTAACGAAGCGCTTGCGGCATTTGAAGAAGGGATAAAACTTGCACGCGAGCTGGAAAAAGACCTGGAAAAAATCGAAAGCCGTATAGAGATTCTGGTAAACGGCGACAAGGCGGGCAATAACGAAAAACCGGAGCTCGAACTGTTCAACGGGCTCTGACATCCGGTTTCTGCCTGCCATCCGGCCTGAAATATCTCATCGTAACGCCTCATAACAATGGAGGTTTGTGCAGTTTTCACAGATCACGCAGACTTTCACCCATGAGCGGCGGTTAAGCTTCAACTGCGCTGTGCGGCGAGAATCACTATCCCCAGTACAAACAGCGCAAAGGCGGAGACAAAACCTATTGTAAGCGCGGCGGCGAATCCCAGTGACAGTACCATAAAGATGCAGGATATATTGACGGCGCTGCGGAGTATGGATATTAACCCGTTTAGGACAAGGGGCAGCGCAAACACCATAGGAAAGACTGCCAGTGAGTAATGTTTCCTGCCGCGCAGCTTCCAGCCTATGATTAGCGAGAATACCATCAGCGGCAGGAAGAGCAACGGCTGGAGTATGCTGTTGACTATTTGGGCCTGGTAAACTTCCGGCACATAACCATACGAAGCGAGGCGGTCGGCGAGCGACCAAATGTCATGCAGGAACAGGCCGTCTGGATTTTTGCCGCTGACCGAAGCCAAAAGGAAATCTTCGTAACTGATGGCAAGCACCAACTGGTTTTCCGGGGTATTTTCCGGGGGGCTGCCCTGCCAGATCGGGCCCCAGTGCATCTGTTCGTAGTCGCGGCTAAAGGCTTGCAGGTATACGGCGGTAAACTGTCGTTCCCCTATGTAAAGCGGCAAAAATTTGACGTAAGGGGCGCTGATTCTGTACATCGGATTCCGCTCCGAATCGAAGGCCGCTATCTCCAGACCCTTGCCGTAACTATAATCGGCCGTACTTGAAAGTGAGGCAAGACGCATAACCGCCCGTCCTTCCGCCTCGAATAACGGAAGTGAAAACACCGGCCCCGCCAGTTCCGCGCCGAGACGCGTATCCATCTCGTCTACAAAGAACGCGGCCTGCGCGAGGCCTTCCGCGCTGAGGCTAAAAAAATTTTGAATGTCCGGATCGTCTGGCGCATCCGCTATCAGGCTGCGAAAAATATAGTATGCCCGTACCCAATCCCCGCCATTCATTGCCTCGTAGCCATCCCGTTTACGCTGGTAGACAGCGCGCCGTTCAAGCTCGGCTGCGCCCGGTTCCAGGCTTTCGATCGTGTTCCACACGGTTCCGGCAAGGCGCATCGCCTGCGCCGCTTCACTGCTGCCCGGCGCCGCCAGACGTTCCGCCATTACGGCGAGGCGGTGCGCGTCATAGTAGCGTTCTTCAGCGAAAGCCTGCTCCGCGAAACGCAGGGCGCTCTGCGCATTGATAGTCGCGGCTTGTCCGGGTATGCCGGTAACGTTGCTTTCCGCCTGTTTTTCCGGCGCTGATCTGCGGCCATACGTTAGACGCGCCAGTCCCGCGTCGACAATTTCGCGCAGATGTTCAATCTCGGCGTTTCCGGGCCAGATACGCCAACAGACCAACAAAAAACGGGACGCCTCGGTCCAGTCCTGCCTGTTTGAAAACAGGATCGCCTTCTCTCTCGCTTCGGCAAACAGTATGCTTTCCGTTCGTATATCAACCTGGTAGTCGGAACATAGCGGGCGGACGATCAGGAACAGCAGACTGTAAACTATTGCGGCAAGCACCGCGGCGATCAGTTGGGGGCGCAGTAATTTGAAGAATTCGGGAGAAAAATGTTTGAAGCGGACTTTTTTTTCGGGCGGTACGCGGCGGAACGGTATCAGTTGGGCGCTCATAAATATGGCCGGAAAAAACATTATGAAGTCAAGAAGGCCGCGTGTAAGGCTGTTGCTGATCCTGAAAACGCTTAGTACCCGCGTCCCGCCTAAATCTGAATCGGCGCTCCCAAAGGACAGGTTCGGAAAGATTAACCGGAAGATCAGTATTACGACAAAAGCGGCTATAGGGTAGACGGTACAGATGAAAGCCGGTGAACCTATATCAATTTTCCGCTTAAACTGTTTCGGCATCGCTTCTCCTTTTAGCCGTAGACGGTTTTTTGCCGTTAAAGATTCTTTCGGTGTCCACCATTTTCGTGGAACAAGACTTTTCCCTAAACCTGGCTCAACTCGGCAAGCGGTATGGGATTTGGCTTTTCGTTTTCGCCTTCCAGTTTGGAAAATTCTTCAAGCAGTTCACGGCCTTTTTTTGAGAGCTTCGAAGGCACCTGTACCATCAATTTGATGTAAAAGTCACCACGTTTACCCTGAATAGGGACGCCTTCGTCGCGCACACGCAAAAGTTTTCCGTTTTGGCTGCCGGCGGGGATCTTTACCTTGATCGTCTTGTTGTCAAGGGTTGCCACCTGCAAGTTTCCGCCGAGAGCCGCCTGCGTTATGGAAACCGGTATCGCGCAGTACAAGTCCGCGCCGTTACGTTCAAAAAAATCGTGCGGTTTTACACGGATAAATACATAGAGATCGCCGCAAGAACCGCCGTTCGGACCGGCGTCCCCCTGCGAGCGTATCACAACGCGCCTCCCGTTCTCCACGCCGCTCGGTATTGTTACCATAATTTTTTGACGCTTTTTTATAGTGCCCGCGCCGCCGCACTCTTTGCAGGGATGTTCGATCACATAACCTTCGCCGCCGCAGGTGTGGCAGGTCGAGGCAAGTGAAAAAAAGCCGGCGCTCTGCCGTATCTGCCCCGTACCGCCGCAGTTTGGGCAGAGCTTTTTTCCGGAACCGCTTTCCGCGCCGCTTCCCTTACAGGACGGACAGCTAACCTGCCGCGAGTAGCCTATCTCAACTTTGGTACCGAATACAGCGTCTTTGAACGGTATCTCAATATCGTAACGGAGGTTTGCCCCATGCCTTGGGCCGCTGCCGCCTCCAGTGTCACGACGCATACCGCCGCCAAAAAAACTGCCAAAAAAATCAGAAATATCCCCGCCAAATAGATCCTCAAATCCTCTGAAATTACTGAAATCGTGCTGGCCGCCCATGCCGTCCACGCCGGCAAAACCAAACTGATCGTAGGCGGCCCGTTTCTGATCGTCCGAAAGCACCTCATACGCCTCGGTAGCCTCCTTGAATTTTTCCTCCGCTTCTTTGTTGCCCTGGTTCTTGTCCGGGTGGTATTGAACGGCAAGTTTCCGGTACGCTTTTTTTATATCTTCTTTCGATGTGCCTTTCTGTATACCCAGCACTTCATAATAGTCTCGCTTTGCCACAGTCTTTTCCTAATGATCAACCACAAGGGGCAGGGCTGTTTTAGCCCTCCCCCGTTGCGGCACATTTCCCGTACTATTTTTTGTCGTCAACAACTTCGTAGTCTACGTCCTCGGCGCTTTTTGTGCCGGCATCGTCTGTGCCTCCCGCCGTGCCAGCGCCGCCGTCAAAACCTGGACCAGGCTGCGGGTTTGCGCCGCCGGATTCCGGCCCCGCGCCGCCCCCCTGTCCTTGTTTTTTGTAGAGCTCTTCGGCAATCTTATAGGCGGCCTGTTTCAGAACTTCGGTTTTGGCCTTGATGTCGTCCGTGCTGCCGCTTTCAAGGGTTTTGCGAAGATCGGCTATCGCCTCCTCCGTCTTGGCCTTGTCTGCGGCGTTCACCTTGTCGCCCAAATCCTTTATGTTCTTTTCAGAGCTGTAGATCAGCGAGTCCGCTTCGTTCCGCGCCTCGGCCTTTTCCTTCTCTTTCTTGTCCTCTTCCGCGTGCAGTTCCGCTTCCTTGACCATGCGATCGATGTCGTTTTCGCTCAAGCCGGAGGAACTTTCTATCCGTATTTTCTGTTCCTTGCCTGAACCGAGGTCCTTTGCCGAGACATGGACTATTCCGTTTGCGTCGATATCGAAGGTAACTTCGATCTGCGGAATCCCGCGCGGCGCCGGCGGTATGCCTTCAAGGTTGAAGTTGCCGAGCGTTCGGTTCTGGGTCGCCATCTCGCGCTCACCCTGTAGGACGTGTATCGTAACGGCCGTCTGACCGTCCGCCGCTGTGGAAAAGACCTGGCTCTTCTTGGTCGGGATCGTCGTGTTGCGCGGTATCAGCCTTGTCATAACGCTGCCCAAAGTTTCGATACCGAGCGAAAGCGGCGTAACATCAAGCAGCAGCACGTCCTTCACATCGCCGCCAAGAATACCGCCCTGAATCGCCGCGCCCACCGCGACAGCCTCGTCCGGGTTCACACCCTTGTTCGGTTCCTTCTTGAACAGATCCTTTACGATCTGCTGTACGGCCGGGATGCGTGTTGAACCGCCGACAAGTATCACCTCGTCGATCTGTTCGGCGGAAAATCCCGCGTCCGTAAGCGCTTTTTTGCAGGGCTCCTTCGTGCGTTCAAGCAGGTCGTTTACCAACTGCTCAAACTTTGCCCGTGTCAGCGTTTTTTGCAGATGTTTGGGCCCGCTTGCGTCCGCCGTGATGAATGGCAGGTTGATCTCCGTTGTCTGCATGGCGGAAAGCTCAATCTTTGCCTTTTCCGCAGCCTCACGGAGGCGTTGGAGTGCCATACGGTCCTGGCCAAGGTCTATGCCTGTATCCGCCTTGTACTCCGATATCAGCCATTCCTGCACACGGCGGTCAAAATCATCGCCGCCCAGGTGGGTGTCGCCGTTTGTCGACTTAACCTCGAACACGCCGTCTCCAAGCTCAAGGATGGAAACATCAAACGTGCCCCCGCCAAGGTCGTAAACGGCGATCGTCTTGTCCTTCTTCTGATCCTTGTTGAAACCGAAGGCTAAGGACGCCGCGGTCGGTTCGTTGATGATACGCCGCACCTCAAGGCCCGCTATCCTGCCGGCGTCCTTTGTCGCCTGGCGCTGGGCATCGTTGAAGTATGCCGGCACGGTGATGACAGCCTCGCTCACCGGTTCCCCCAAATAATCTTCCGCCGTCTTCTTCATCTTTTGTAGGATGAACGCGGAGATTTCCTGCGGAGAATACTTTTTATCGCCGGCATCGATCCTCACATCGTCACCTTGCTCCGTTACCTTGTACGGCACAAGCTTCATTTCGTTGGAAACTTCGGAAAAACGCCGTCCCATGAAACGTTTGATCGAAAAGATCGTGTTTTCGGGATTCGTGATCATCTGATTCTTTGCCGGAGCGCCTATCACGCGCTCGCCCTTGCTTGTAAATCCGACAATTGACGGGGTAGTCCGGCCGCCCTCCGCATTCTGAATAACGACAGGCTCGCCGCCTTCCAGCACGGCCACGCATGAATTTGTTGTCCCCAGGTCAATTCCAATAATTTTACCCATTTTTATCCTCCAGAAAAAAATTTTAAATTCGGGCGTTTGTCACAAAACGCCCCTGTTATATAAAAAAAACCGAAAAACCGTTGGGTTTTCAGCCTAATTTTCCTTATTCCGGCATTAAAACCTTTACTTTCGCCGTCCGCACAACCCTGTCCTTTAACATATAGCCCTTGGCAAAGTCTTCCTTCACCACAGGCTCATCCACGCAGGCGGACTTTTCCATTAACACAGCCTCGTGGCGGGTCGGATCGAAGGGCATACCTACAGAATCGAAGCGCTTAAGCCCCCACTTGTTTTCAAGCTGGCTCAACATCCCTTTTTCGATCATGCTGATGCCGTCACGGAATGTATCGAAGTCCGCCTCCGTTTTTGCCGACGATTCGGCGGCGTTTATCGCGCGTTCAAAGTCATCCAGAGTCGCTATCAGATCGAGCAGCAAACTCTGATTCGCAAATTCAACCGCCTCCTGCTTTTCTTTCACGATACGTTTGCGGAAATTCTCGAAATCCGCGACCTTACGCAGGTATTTTTCCTCCGATTCGGCAAGTTTTTGTTCCAGGTCTTCGATTCTTCGCATGGGATCACATTCCCCGGCCCCGGAAGTTTCCTGCGGCCCGCCCTGATCACCGGCACGGCGCTCGTCCTCAGGTTTAACAGCGGCGTCCCCGTCCACAGCAAAATCTTCCGTCCCGGTATAGCCGGATTCGCTGCCGGACACTGCGGTCTCCGTAACTTGTGGCTGTGTTTTGTTCAGTTTTTCCTCATTTTCCTCGTATGACATAGTAACCTTTTTATAATATGATTTCTACTTGATGTCTACGGCAACCGAATATGTCCTGAAACGATACCGTATTGTCCGTATATGCAAAATATACGACTTTACAGGTAAAAGGTCAACGTGTGAGGGCTCAACGCTGCAATTCTACTTTCAATTTGGGCGCATCCCCGTCCAGCGCGCGTCAGGCGCGTAGAGCCCGCGCAGAGCCGCGTCCGTCTTCCAAATTACGGCGTACAGCGCCTATAATACTTTCAATGAATATGGAAGCCTTTATTTTGGGCTCCGGCGGCATGATGCCCCTGCCGCACCGTCATCTTACATCGGTTTTATTACGACGGGAAGGAGACCTTTTTTTATTTGATTGCGGCGAGGGAACACAGGTTTCACTGCGCCGCCTGAACCTGCGCTGGAAAAAGATATCAGCGATTTTTGTAAGCCATACGCACGCCGATCATGTTACCGGCCTGCCAGGGCTTTTGATGTTGTCATCCCAGGTTGAACGGAACGACCCAATGTATATAATTGGGCCGCCGCGTATAGCGGAGTACATACAGTCAAGCATGGATGTACTCGATATGTATATAAATTACGAAATCATCGTGCGGGAGATCACGGAACCCGGCGTTGTATTCGAAGGCCCTGATTTCCGCGTCAATGCCTTTCCGCTGCGGCATACCAAGCCCTGCTATGGATATACATTTTTAGAGGATATGCGTCCCGGAGAATTTTATCCTGAAAATGCGCAGGCGCTTGGCGTACCGATGGGGCCGCTATGGTCAAGGCTGCAGAATGGCGAGACGGTGCAGTCAAGTTCCGGCACGTATGTGTACCCGAAAGATGTGTTGGGGCCGCCCAGGAGTGGCCGCAAATTTTCGTTCGTTACCGACACGCGTTATTTTGACGGCATAGCGGAGAACGTGAGGGCTTCCGACTTTTTTGTATGCGAGGGGATGTTTGAACGGGCGCTTCTGGAGGATGCTTACGAAAAGGGCCACATGACCGCCGATCAGGCGGCGCGGATCGCGCGGGACGCATGCGTAAAAAAAATGGCTCTTATTCATTACAGCCCACGCTACAACGAACATGATCTTAACATCCTGCTGAAAGAGGCTCAGGATGTATTTCCACATACCATCCTAAGCCGCGACCGCGCCGTCCACGGCATAGAGTATGAAGACTGATATGTTAGCTAAGTCACCTTTTACTCAAGCGCTCCGTGCTTGCCGCGCGGGAAAGCCTGTCGTTGATCGCGTCCCCCAGCCCGCCTTCCGGCGGGCGCTCGGCGTGTATGAGGCTGACCGGCAGCGCGTCTATCGTGTGGAGCGTGTCGAACAGGCGGGCCGCCGCTTCGGTGAGGCTGCCGGACGGGCTTAGAACGAAAAAACGCCTGCCGCCGTCCAAAAGGCCGGGCTCCAGTTTGTTGTTTTCGGCAAAAGTTTTAAGCGACTCCCGGCTGAAGAACAGGTAGGCGGCGTCCGGACTGAGATCAAGCCGGCGCATCTCCGCCTCCATGTGGAGGTACATATCCTTTGACGGGGCGTAGTGGCTCTTCAACTGTCCAGGGGAGCTTATCTTGACGCCGGACGTAGGCGCCGCCTCAAGCGGGCCGGTAAGGGCCTCGATAGCGAGCCTAGGCGTCCCGCCGGGACGCAGTATGCGCGGGGCGGCGGAGCTTATGTCCAGCACGGTCGATTCAAGGCCGATGTCCGAGGGGCCGCCGTCCAGTATCACATCAACGGCGTCCCCCAACTGTTCCCGCACGTGCCGAGCCCGCGTCGGGCTGAGATAGCCGAACGGATTCGCGCTCGGGGCGGCGATAGCGCCCGTCGACTCCTTTATCAGCCGGAGCGCGCCGTCGTGGGCGGGAAACCGTACCGCCAGCGTTTCAAGGCCGGCCACGGCCAAATCCGGCACGGTCTTTAGCCTGGGCAGGATCAGTGTCAGCGGCCCCGGCCAGAGGGCGCGGCTTAAAACGGATAGCCTCCGCTCCGCCTCGGCGGGAAGCCGTGAAAAATCAACAAGTCGTTCCAGCGTGTCCAAAGACGCGATATGCACGATCAGCGGATCAAAACGCGGGCGCTTTTTTACCTCGAAAACCCTCGCCAGCGCGTCCTTGTTGAAGCTGTCGCAGCCCAGCCCGTAAACCGTCTCCGTTGGAAAGGCCGCCAGCTTCCCCGCCCGTAACATCCCGGCGGCTGTCAGGATGTTCTTTTCGTTCAACTCAAGGTAGACCATTCAGATACCGTTTGACGCGCCGCGCCGCGTTTTTCATCCTGGCGGAAACAAGGTTTTTGTCAAAACCCATGTTGTCCGTGTCCCGCAAAAGCACCGTCCGCACAAGCTCCGCGTTTACAAGTTTGAATTCAAGGGCAAGCTGCTTCCTCATCATCGCCACCCCGCTTCCGTCCATTGAGCCGCAGGCGGCCAAAAACAGCGCCGCCTTGTGTTTCCGGACGGGGCGCTTTATTCCCAGCGAAAATTTCGCCTCGAAGTACTGCTGCGTACGGTCGAAAACGGCCTTTAACGGGGCGGGAAACCCAAGCCCGTAAACGGGAGACGCCACAACGAGAAGATCGGCGGTGTTGAGACCCTGTTCAACGGGGGAAAAATCATCGTAGACGCAGCCGCGAACTTTTTTGCAGCGGCCGCAGTGAATACATGGCCTTATGTCCGCGTCGTAAGCGTTAAAAATAACGGTATGTTTTTTTATGTCCTCGCCGCCGTCCCAGCACGAAAAAAAACATTCCAGCATACGCGCCGTGAAGCCGTTTTTCCGGGGCGAGCCAAACAGTACAAAAGTTTCGGGCATCATTTTTTTACTTCGATGCGCTTAACGGCCTTGCCGGACAGGCGCACCCCCCCTGCCTTTATCCCCTTTACCGCGAAAGAGTGAGCCTTGAATTCTTCGCATAAAACTTTCAGGCGGGGCTTTGGCACATAGTGCAGGTTAAAAGTGAATTTTCCGCGGACATCTATATGGAGCACGTCCGTATTTTCCGGCACGAATGAATACTCCTTGTTCATTATCCAGCCTTCGATCACGCAGCGTTTTATAAACGCAAGGCCAGATTCTTTTTCCCTGTATACGATCGTAAAGACAATGGCGTTTACCGCATCCTTGTCCGCAATCCCTATCCACCAAGCCTTTTCGCCGGCAAAAACTTTTTCCTGTATGTCCTGCACGGTCCACGAACCGTTTTGCCTGACAATAAGCACACGGTCAAACTGCGACGCTTCCGCCACCACAGCCCCGTTTACCGCCGTGCCCAGGTACCCGCCTTCCCTGTCGTATTTAAGAATCAGGTCTTTTTTTACAACTTCCTTTACGTCAACCTTTTCGAATTTACCAACCTTTGTTTTGCGCGCGCCGCAGCCCAATTCCTTGTTCGCCTTTACCTTTCCGATAATGCCGTCAATAAACGACACGGCATAGGCGGTACTGTTTTTCAGGTGCGCGTTAATTTCCTTTATGCGCGCCCGTATCTCGTCCATTTCCGCGCGCGCCCTGTTTATGTCGTACAGCGAAATCCGGCGTATAGGTATTTTCAGCAAATGTTCTACATCATCGTCCGAAACGCCGCGCGGGCCCACCTCTTTGGCAAACGGGACAAAGCCCTTGACCACGGCATTCCGCACCGCTTCGGCGGTCTTTTGACTTTCGATAGATTTGTATATCCGTTCTTCCACAAAGATTCTTTCCAGCGTACGCAGGTGCAGTTTATCCTGCAATTCCCTTTTTTCTATTTCAAGTTCTTTAACCAGAATCTTTACAAGCTGTTTCGCGTGATGGCGCACCACATCGCTGATCGTCATCACTTCCGGAAAATTATCCTTTATCACGAGCAAGTTGACGGAAATCGCCTGTTCACATTCGGTAAACGCATACAGCGCGTCTATCGTTTCCTCCGCGTAAACGCCGCGCGCCAGTTTTATTTCTATCTCGACATTTTCCGTCGTATAATCGTTGATCGATTGAATCTTTATCCGCCCGGCCTTTGTCGCGTTTTCCACGCTCGCTATCAGGCTTTCTGTCGTTGAGCCGAACGGCAGCTCCCGTATCACGATGCGCTTGGGGTCGCTTGTATCCAGCTTTGCGCGCGCAAGCACCTTGCCGTTGCCGTCCCGGTAATCGGAGACATCCACGAAGCCCCCGCAAGGGAAGTCCGGGTACAGTTTAAATTCTTTCCCGGCAAGGCAGGCCTTTTCAGCTTCCAGCGTTTCGATAATGTTGTGCGGCAGTATCTTTGTCGACATGCCGACAGCTATGCCCTCCGCGCCTATTACCAGTATCACGGGGATTTTCGCCGGAAAAACGAGCGGCTCCCTGTTGCGTCCGTCGTAAGATTCTATGTAGTCCGTAAGTTTCGGGTTGTAAAATATATCTTTCGCCAGCGGCGTCGCCCTGCACTCTATGTAACGGGCGGCGGAGGCGCGGTCTCCTGTCAGGATGTTGCCAAAGTTCCCCTGCCTGTCGATGAATAGCTCTTTGTTTGCCAGCACGACTAGCGCGTCCCCGATGGAGGCGTCTCCGTGGGGGTGGTACTTCATGCAGTGGCCGACGACATTCGCCACCTTGTGGTATTTGCCGTCGTCCATTTCAAACAGTGAATGTAGTATGCGGCGCTGCACCGGTTTTAACCCGTCTCCAAGTTCGGGTATCGCACGGTCCTTAATCACATACGAAGCGTACTCAAGGAAATTTTTTTCAAAAATGCTCTTTATATAAGCCATACTATGATCTAATCGTAACAGGTTTTGTGTTCATCTGCCAGCCACACGGACCCCGCCGCCCGCAGGCGGTCTTAGGGTTTTAAGCGGATCAGTCACCTTTTCGCGATTGTGATGCTATTGCCGCACACTTGCTCCAAAGACGCCTCATTGAATATTCCAAAATACTTGACCAAGCGGGAAATCGAAGCGCTGAGGCAAGACAAAATGGATTGTTAGGAGATAGCGAAGGTATTACTCAAGGACGTGAAACCTCTCGATTAACGCCATTTACAATTTGAGGTCTCTATATCCAAGTTAAGCCCCCCCCCCCCCCCAAAAAAAAAAAACCGCGAAGCGGGTTTGTGCCAGCTTGTGTTGATTACAGGGACGCGCCGGGGTCTATTCCCAGCCGCCCGCCGCGTCGTCTTTAGTGCTGTCCAGATTCACGCCCGGCCCCGCCGTGGTGTTACGTTTATTCACAGGGGTTACGTAGTAGCCGTCATCACCACCACCAAACACTGCATGGCCGTTGCCGGTTGTGGCGGTGTTGTCTGTGGCATTGCCGTTGTCAGGGTTGTTGTCCGTATCGCCGTAGATGATACTGTTGCCGCTCTTAGTAAACTTGCCGTAACTACCCACAAACACCCCGCCGCCTTCGTAAGCCGTATTCCCGCTTATCGTACCGCCGTTCATCGTAAACGTGCTGTTAAAGAACATATGCACCCCGCCGCCCTTGCCGCCGTAGTCGCTGGCTGTATTCCCGCTTATCGTGCCGCCATTCATGATAAATGCGCCGGACAAGGACACCCCACCGCCGCGGGCACCGTAGGCTCCGCCTTGGCCTACAACCGCATTCACGCTTATTTCCCCGCCGTTCATGATGAATATGCCGTAGCTGACTTCCACGCCGCCGCCAGTGCCGTTGACGCCCGTATTCCCGCTTATTTCCCCGCCGTTCATGATAAATATGCTGCCGGGGACGACAAGTACGCCGCCACCGAAATTGGAACTGGAAGCCTTATTCCCGGTTATCCTAGAACCGGGCTGCATAACCAGCGTTCCGTATACAATTACCAGCGATAAGTTGTTGTCATGCCTCCCCTGCAACGTAACGTTGTTTCCCAGCCTCAGTGTTACACCGCTTCCCACCGAAAAAAGCGAGCCGGCCGTACTCAAACTGATTTTCCGTTCTGCTGCGCCGCCTTCGATGGTAACGCCGGCTACCTTTTCGTTGTAGGAAAGCGTCCGGGGTCCGATTGTCTCATTGCCTGTGAGCGTAATGATGTAGTTGTTCCCGCTTACAGCGTTGTCGCTGACCCAATCCAGCGCATTTGCAAGCGTGGAGGAAGGGACATTGATTGTTTTCCCGTCTAAGCTGTCGATCATGCGGTTTATGCGGTTTATTATGGCTATTGAGTCTTCATTCCAAATATCTTCAGTAATATTGCTAATAAACGTTAGAGAATCGCTTTTTAGATTACCGGTATTTTCTCCGGGATGGGCATCACAATAGGCGATGATTTCGGCTATCTTGGCGACTGCCTGAGAATAGCTGGCGTTACTTAAAAGTTGGGCAGGTTTGCTGACTATGCCTGTGTCTTCCCCGCCTCCGCCAGAGCCGTCTCCGCCGGTATCGCACCCGCCTGACACCAGAGCCATTGCCGTCAACGCCAACGCAAAAGAAAAAAATTTAATCCTCTTCATAAAAAACTCCTTTACGGTCTTTCCCGCCGTCAAATTTTATCTGTCTGTCCCGTGTTCACGGAAACAAAACAGTTTTTGCCTCATGGTTTTCTATATATTCCTTATAAAAATAGCCGTATCGCTTTGAGAAATACGGCATGGATTCTTGAGAATACGGAACGGACTCTG
>JAIRMP010000197.1 GCA_031258615.1 Spirochaetaceae bacterium
TACATGGTACAGGAGGTCCGCCGCCAATTCAAGGAAAAACCGGGGATTCTGGCGGGCACGGACATGCCGGATTATAAACGCTGCATAACGATTTCGGCGGCGGGCGCGATCAGGGAAATGAAGTTCCCGGTAGCGATCGCCCTCGCGTTACCGCTCGCCGGCGGCTTTATACTGGGGCCTGAATTTGTCGGCGGAATACTCATCGGCGCGACGATCACGGCCATCATGCTGGCGATATTTACCGCGAATTCCGGCGGCGCCTGGGACAACGCTAAAAAGTCCATTGAGCAGGGGGCGATTCCGGGCGTCGGGAAGGGTTCCAAAGAACACGACGCTGCCGTTGTCGGCGATACCGTAGGCGACCCTTTGAAAGACACGGTAGGGCCTTCGCTGGATATTCTGATAAAAATCATGGCGACAGTCTCGCTCATCGGCGTATCGATTTTTGGCCGGTATAACCTGCTCGAACTGTTCAAGGGTTTGTAAGTACCCGGTTAGCTGCCACACGCGGGCCGGTGGTGTCAATCGCCGCAAGGCAGTTTGCTTACCGCAAACTCCACCCTGCTCACAAGCCGCTTGCGGCTTGCCGCCGTCAGGGGGGCCTGTGGCGCGCCTGACGCGCGGTACAATGGGCTTGACGGACCAGTAGTGGGGGTGGCGGAAGACGCCCTAAGCCCGCTCGCGGGCGACGGCGGCTGGAGACAGGGGGAGCCGCGTGGAATGAGCCCCCATACAGCGCGGGGAGGCGGAATGTTACGAGCTGGCGCTCCCCCTTCTTAATAACCCGCCCTCTTTCACGCTCAGCGTGCAAGCGCTTCGCGCTTGCATAGGAGTTTGCGCCGCCAGCCTAGCGGCTGGCTTACCGCAAACTCCACCCTCCTTGTAAAGCGGTTCGCAAGGCTGAAGCGCGTAACCCGTTATCTTTCACGCTTAGCGAATGACAAGGACGACTCCTAAACTATTGGCGTACGTTCGGTGCAGGCTGGCCTGCCGCAACCTTGATGGGGGGCGGCGTGTCAAAAGTACAAACATACAAATACGGAGCGGAAATGCTGATACGCGATTATATTGATACCGGGTGTGAGGCCGGGTCATACGATGACATCCGGTCATACGAAGAGTTAAAAAACAAATTCAAGATACATATCCCGGAGAATTTCAACTTCGCGTTCGATGTGGTTGACAGGTACGCCGCGGAGAAGCCGGGGAGGCGTGCGATCGTATGGTGCGACGATGCGTGTGAGCGGATAATAAGTTTCGGCTGCCTGGCAAAGGAAACGAACAAGGCGGCCAATTTTTTGACGGCGCTCGGCGTAAAAAAGGGCGACGCTGTGATGCTGATCCTAAGGCGGCGCTACGAATTCTGGTTTTTTCTGCTCGCCCTGCATAAAATAGGCGCAATCGCGGCGCCCGCCACCAATATGCTGCTGGAAAAAGACCTTGTTTACAGGAACAACGCGGCGGGCATCAAGATGATCGTTACCCTGGACGACCCGCACCTGCAAACGGAAGCGGAGGAGGCCCTATCGGCCTCGCCCACAGTGAAGCATCTTGTGACGGTGGGACCTGATCGGGCAGGCTGGACGCGGTACAGGTCAGCCTGCTTTTCAGAAACATTCCAGCGCCCGGAAGGGAAGGAGGCGGCCGGGAACAGCGACATCATGCTGCTCTACTTCACGTCCGGCACATCGGGTAACCCAAAGATGGTGCTGCACAACTTTACGTACCCGCTCGGGCATATAGTTACCGCAAAGTACTGGCAGAATGTGCAGGATAACGGGCTGCACTTTACCGTGGCGGAGACAGGTTGGGGCAAGGCCATGTGGGGCAAAATCTACGGACAGTGGCTTTCCGGCAGCGCGGTGTTTGTGTACGACATGCTCTCGTTCATGCCGCGGAAATTGCTGGAAAAAATCTGGCGCTACCGCATAACTACATTCTGCGCCCCGCCCACAGTGTACCGCTACCTGGTAAAGACAAACCTAAAAAAGTTCGACCTGTCATCGCTCAGGCACTGCACAACGGCTGGTGAGGCGCTCAACCCCGAGGTGTCAAACAAGTTTACCGAGATGACGGGCCTGGAGATACGGGAGGGTTTCGGGCAGACGGAGACAACGCTGATAGTGGGGACATTCCCCTGGATGAAGGTGAAGCCCGGCTCAATGGGACGACCCGCGCCCGGTTACGACGTCGATATTGTTGACGGAGAAGGCCGCTCCTGCCGTGCGGGCGAGCTTGGCGAAATCGTGCTGCGGCTGGATGGCGGGCACCCGTTCGGGATGTTTTCCGGCTACTACAACGACGAAGCGCTCACACGGGAGGCTTTTTCCGGCAACATCTACCACACAGGGGACATAGCGAGCCGCGATGAGGACGGATACTTCTGGTTCAGCGGGCGCACGGACGACATGATCAAGAGTTCCGGCTTCAGGATAAGCCCATTCGAGGTGGAAAGCGTGCTCCAGCAGCATCCGGCGGTTTTGGAGTGCGCCGTTACCGGCGTTTACGACCCGCAGCGGGGGCAGGTGGTCAAAGCGACTGTAGTCGCCACTCCCGGTTACGAGTTGAATCCCGCCCTGGCGCGTGAGCTTCAGGATTACGTCAAACTCCAGACGGCGTTGTACAAGTATCCGCGCATCGTAGAGTTTGTCGATGAACTTCCAAAAACGATAAGCGGAAAGATACGCCGCGGCGTTATCCGTGCTGAGGAGGCGGCCAAAAACATAGGCAGCAAGGTCATGGAAATCACGAAAAACATACGCCCCCGCCCCCGCAAAGCTATATTAGACGACCGGAAAACAGGCAAGCCGGCGGGTCTGATCGATCCATCCGATCCGGCCTACAGTTAGGCCGTTTCAGAGTGGAAACCGGTCACATACCACGAAGTTTATTGTCAAGCCGCGCCTTGTCCTGGCTGTTCATCACGCCCTTGTCCAGCAGGATACTGGTGAGTTCTGTCAAAAAGTCCTTAAATGCCCGAAGTGGTTTGTTTCGATGGCCTCTATTTTAGCGCCGAGGCCGCCTATACTTGTTTCGACAATCTCTATTCTGGTATCAAGCCTGCTTAGGCCGTGCAGAAAAATAATATGCCAAATCAATCAAATGAAGGCGATATGGAATAATTAAATTAGGTAAACCCCCGGCTTTGCCGGGGGACTAATAGAGTTTGACATTTACGGGATTGTAAGAGTATAACTCCTATCAAAGAACCGCTCAAAGTTCAAAAGATAGGAGGT
>JAIRMP010000240.1 GCA_031258615.1 Spirochaetaceae bacterium
TAAAAGGTATCCGGTTCATGCTTGCCTTGAGTTTTGAGCAGCATATTGAGACCATTTTCAAGCTGCTCAATGCGGAGGCTATCCGTGACCTCCTTCTCACTAATAATTCCTCTTAATTCTATGCGTTTATCCTTGCAAAAATATCTTTTATAAAATAGTATGGCAATTATGAGTTACATTAATATATTATTCGATTTGGATGGAACATTAACCGATCCATATTTGGGAATAACAAATTCCATAAAATATTCACTTGGAAAATTAGGTATTACTGAAGAAAACAATGATAAATTAAAATTGTTTATTGGGCCGCCGTTGGAAAGATTATTTATGGAGTATTATTCTTTTGATAAAGAAACCGTCAAAAAAGCCGTTGGGTATTACAGGGAATATTTCTCTGAAAAGGGAATATATGAAAATACATTATATGACGGAATAGAAAATATTCTGACTGAACTAAACAATAAAAACAAGAAATGTATACTGGCGACGTCAAAGCCTGAAATATTTGCAGGCAGAATATTGGAATATTTCCGTATAAGCACCTATTTCAAGTATATTGCAGGAAGTAATATGGAAGGAGCATTTGTTGAAAAAGAAGATATAATAAGGCGTGTTATAGAAAAATATAAATTGGACAAAAAAGAAACAATAATGATAGGCGACAGAAAGTATGACATAATAGGGGCAAACAGGAACGGTATAGACAGTATTGGGGTATTATATGGATATGGAAGCAGGGAAGAGATGGAGAATGAAAAACCGAAATATTTGTGTGCCGGTATAATGGATATATTGAAAATAATAGAGTGAAGCATATTTTGATCCCATATCTTCATTACCCGGCATTAAACCCAAGGCTTTGGCTACGCGAGGTATACTGGCGGCGGCAGGCAGCCCTTTGTCGAGGGTATAGCGTCCGCGGCGCGCTCATCTTTTCCGCAGGCGTCGCGGAGGGCGCGCGCTACAGCCTTGAAAATCGCTTCTATCTTGTGGTGGTCGCTCCGTCCCCGCAAAATGTCGATATGGAGCGCGCAGGCCGCCGCGCCGGCAAAGCCCTGCCAAAAATCCGCTATCGTGTCCGTCTGGAACGGCGCGGCCCTGCCGTCAGCCTCGGCGGAAACCAGCGGAATACCGGACAAAGCGCCGTCAAAACAGAGGTATGGCCTGCCGGAAAGGTCAACCGCGGCGCGGGCCAGTGTTTCGTCCATCGGGTAAAGGCAGCTTCCCACGCGGCGTATCCCTTTTTTGTCCGCCAACGCCTTAGCGAACGCCTGCCCCAGAACTATGCCGGTATCCTCGACAAGGTGGTGCTGGTCAACGCAAAGGTCGCCCCGCGCCCTGATCTCTATGTCAAAGAGTCCGTGTTTCGCGAAAGTTTCCATCATGTGCCGCAAAAACCCAAGCGGGTAATCAAGTTTCGCGCCGCCTGAACCGTCGAGATTCAGGCGTAAGAAAATTTCCGTCTCAAGCGTTTTTCTTTCAACTTCCGCTGTTCTTCCCATTGGTAAAACCTCCAAAACGTCCGCCGCGCCGCTACTTGAACAATTCGTTTTTTTCTTTGTACCAGAAAATTAAATCAAGCGCGTCAACAGGAACCTTTTCTTTTTCCGCGAAGACAAGCATTTTTTGTTCAATCTCGTGGTACGCCGCGCCGCTTATAGAGGCGGGGATTTCTTTTATGACGCCGTACAGCGCCAACTGCCGCATGATATGCCTGTCCAGAATACAGATGCCGTCCCCCATGCCCGTGTTGCGCAAAAAGTGGGACGCCTCTTTTAAGCCCCAGCCAAAAACTTTTTTTTGTAAATCGTCCCGCGCTTCGACCAAAGTTTTATTCTTTATCAATTCACGCACTTTATTTTTTGTATCAGGATAAAAAACATCACGGTTTGTAACGATATAACGCGCCTTGTTTTTATGAAAGCGCACCCCCCTTTCGCGCAGGACTTCCGCGATTTCGGAATGTCCGCTGCCTTCGATCAGCCCGTTTTCCTCCAGGCGGAGAACCGCGCCCCACGCCTTGTGCGCGTCGTTCTGCGGCGTGCAGGTACAGAAACAAAGCTCCTTGAAAATTTCCATGTCACTGCCGTTTTTCCACAGCCGCGCGAATTCCCCAAGCCGCCTGTCTATATCTTTTTTTATCGTCTCATAAATGGACAAAATATCGATCACGGTACGACTTTCCTCAGCGCGTACTCGACAATATCGGACGCGCCGGCTTTTTTCAGGCGGGGAATCAGGTCCGGCACTTCGCTTTTCTTAACGGCGATCTTTACCGCGTACCCGGCCTCCCCGCCGCCGCCGTTGTACAGCGGCGCTATCGTGGGGCTGCGCATGGCGGGCAGGCCGTCAACAAGTTCCCTGTAACGCGATTCGGCCACGTTCATTTCCAGCATAACCTTTTCCCGCCCCTCAAGCACCGCCTTGAACAGCATCGCAAGCCGTTCAATCTGTTCGCGTTTTTCGGCATTGCGCATCGCTTCTTTCGATGCGGCAAACCATGTCGAAGATTCAAGCAGCGTGTCTATTATGACAAGCCCGTTATCCCGCAGCGTCTGTCCGGATGCGGTATTGTCGATGATCATGTCCGCGTCGTCCGGCGGAAAAACCTCCGTAGCGCCGTAGGTACGGACAATTTTGTAACTGTAGCAATTCTGTTTAAGGTAATTTTCGGCAAGGGTAACGTACTCTGTCGCCACAACGATCTTTTTTGAGCGGAGAGAGTCCCTTGCCGCACCTGCCGGAATCGCGGCAACGATGCTGACCCTGTCAAAGCCCAGGTCGAGTAGAAGTTCAACATCGGAACCGTTTTCATTTATCCAGTCTATGCCGGTAAAGCCCGCGTCATGGCTGCCCAATTCCAGCAACTGGCCGACATTCTGCGGCTTCATTATTTTGGCGTCGAGCCAAGCCGCGCCCAGATCGGGGCGGTACGTCCTGTCCGAAAGTTTTAGAGGGAAACCCGCGTCACGGAACAGTTCCGCCACATTGTCATAAATCCTGCCTTTGGGTATTAAAATTCGTAGCGCCATTATGCGGGGTAGTTAAGGTTTTCTTTTGCGGCTTTTTTTAGCAGCGCGGCGTAACGGGCCGCCTCCCATTTTGCCATGCCCAGGTTCTGCTCGCTGTAGTTGCCGCATTCCGCGGGGTGGGCGCCCGGTATGCCGCCGTCAAATTTGTCAACCCAGTCCAGCAGTTCAAGCGTGAGCGGAAGGACGGACTCAGAGCTGTGATCCCCTTCAAGTATCATGTAAAAACCGGTACGGCAGCCCATGGGCCCAAAGTAAACGGTACGTTCCGCCCATTTGGAGTGGGAACGCAAAAAGGTAGCGCTAAGGTGCTCTATCGTGTGAATCGCCGGCATATCCATGACCGGTTCCATGTTTGGCCGCTTAAAACGCATATCGAATGTGGTAAGCGTCGTCCCGCCGAATTTATCCTTGCGCGAAACGTACAGCCCCGGCAGCAGGCGCAGGTGATCCACCTTAAAACTTGCGATTTTTTCCATCAGAATCCTCTCTTGGGTAACAATTTTAACGAGCCGGACGCCGGTATGCAACCCACCAGTGGGTTAAACGTACGCCAGATGCGCAAGTCTAGTCCCGGATATTCGCTAAGCGTGAAAGATAAATTCAGGAGTAGCGGAGTCATTTTCCTTGTCATTCGCTAAGTAATGCGCGCTTTCTTAATAAGAAGGGGGGCGCGCTTTCCACACCTGCGCCGGCACACCGCCAACTTTCTTGCCGCGCCCCCCTGCGCTCCAGCCGCCTGGCGGCTTCCGCTACCCCCCAAACCGGGACCGCTCATTGCTCGTTCCTCCCTCTGTGTCCTCCGCGTCCTCTGTGGTTTACCCCCCCCCCCCCCCTCTTCGATTCACCGCTCACCGCTCCTATAAAATTCCCTGGGTTTTTAAGAAAATCCCTGGGTACCGACGATTGGTACCTGGGCACCAAAGATTTGTACCCGCGTATGTTCGGTGCAGGCTGGCCTGCCTTGACAATTATTTTTGCTGTGACTACTGTTATTATTATGACATTTGTTGGTTTTTTGTCATGCAATGGGGCGCAAAAAACGGTTTTAAGACGCGCTGTAATGTGAATCAGTTGAGTGTAAGGAGGGTTCTATGCGTTTACAGGGTAAAAAGGCCCTTGTTACAGGGGCTTCGCGGGGGATTGGAAGGGCGGTTGCTGACCGTTTTATCGCGGAGGGCGCGGAAGTTTGGGGCATAGGGACGAGGGAACCGGACGGCCTGACCGGGCGGCTTGAGGCGGCGGGGGGACGGCTGCGCTGGGTCTCCGCCGATTTGGGCGATCTGGAAAGGGTCGAGGAGCTTACCGAGGGTCTCATAAAAGATTCAGGCGGCTTTGACATTCTGGTAAACAACGCGGGTATCACGCGGGATAATCTTTCTTTCAGGATGAGCATTGCCGACTTTCAGAAGGTGCTAGACGTGAATCTGAGTTCTCCGTTCATCATGGCCCGCACGGTGGGGCGCGCGATGGCGCGGGTCAGGCGGGGTTCTATAATCAACATGGCAAGCGTTGTCGGGATTCACGGCAACGGAGGGCAGGCCAACTATGCCGCGGCCAAGGCGGGCGTGATCGGCTTTACAAAGAGTCTCGCGCAGGAAGTGGCCGTGCGCGGTGTGCGGGTCAACGCGATAGCGCCCGGCTTTATCGCCACAGACATGACCGGCGCGATGACGGACGAGGCTAGGGAAAAAACGCTGCGCCTGATCCCGCTTAAACGGATGGGTTCTCCCGAAGATGTTGCCCGGGCGGCGCTGTTCCTCGCCTCAGACGAATCGGCCTATATAACGGGGCAGGTGATCCCCGTTGACGGCGGAATGTTTATGTAGTGAATAGTGAATAGTGAGTACGGAAGGGGGGGCGGGTATTCCCGCGCCATACGTTCCCAGCCAATCAAGGCTGCGCCGTTTTCTCCGCGATAGTCTCATGGTTGCTTTCGCCCCCGACGGACGGCTGAGGGTTGTTTGAAGGCAGGGAGTATTTAGCGCCGGAAAACTTCATAAAAAGGTGATAGGCGCCCTTTAGACCGCCATGGATCCTGGTTTTCTTTGTGAGGTCTTGTTATCAGTGTAAACGGCTATGTTCTGCCTTTTCTAATCGTACTTTTGAGCTTTTTTAACCGGTTGTATAAAATTTCAGGCAGCGTTTTTTTTGCCATCCTTTTCAGAATATTCTTTAGTGCGCGGTCTATACTCAATTTTTCCCGCTTATCCCTAAGCGCCCAAATAGGATATTTTTCATCAACTTCGCATTGTTCCGAATGCGAAAGCCGCCGAACACCGTTCATCTTTACCAGAAGCGACCAGATACTCTGGTCGTGACGGTTTTCAATGAACTCCGGGAAATTTGGGCTTACAGAAGGCGTATCATCGGCAAGCGCAAAGTTATCATAGTAACCTTTCATCCACTTTTGTATTATTTCAACGCTTTCTTCATATTTCCTTATAAACAAAATTCCACTAGCCATTTGGCATGGATAAATATCAGGATCGTTCCTTACGCCAAAATAGTCAAACAAATCCCCTTTGGTCCATTGTTTTTCCGTATAATACGACATTTCAAACGCTAGAAGGCCGTTTTTTGCTTCATTTGCAAGTTCAAAATATTCGTTAAGACGCTTTAACCCTTTGGGATTCAAATGGCATCCTATATCCGTATACTGTAAAAGATCGCCGTTATTCAGCTTTTCCAGCGTCTGTAAAATTATATGCGGCTTCCAAACCCAGTATCCAAATCCGCGTCCCGGCTTTAACTTGTCCTTGAAGTATTCACGAAAAGCCGCGTCCAAACTGAATTCTGTGTACAAAAAAATACCGTCATAAATTCCCATCTGTTTTGCCTGTTTTTTGAAACGGTTTAGGCTTGGTTTTAACCTGCTATTGGCAAAAGCGCAAATGTATTTCTTATGACTTGGGGGGGGTGGGGGGGGCACTTTTACAGGCCTCGCGCCGCGTAGTTCACGGCAGGCGGAAAAGCCAGTGTTTGAAGTTTTTCGTATAGTATTCATGTTGACAGCATATACATTCCCCTGTTGTTTGTCAAATAACGGATGATGCGGCTGAAAAGATGCCCCGCGGCCCGCCTGCGCCGCCTTGACAATTATTTTTGCTATAGCTACTGTTATTATTATGACATTTGTTCGATTTTTGTCATGTAACAGGGCGCGACAGGGCGCAAAAAAGCGGCTTGCCGCTGTCGGGGGCGCCGGTGGCGCGCCTGACACGCGGTACATGGATTTGGGGTCTTAGGGGAAAGGCCGCCCCAAAGGCGATAGCCTTTGGCCCGGGATGAGCGAATGACCCGGTAGCCAAAGCCTCCACCAGCCCCTAGGAGAGGGGGTAGCGGAAGCCCCTAAGCCCGCTTGCGGGCGGCGGGCTGTAGCGTGGGGGAGACTTCCCCCTCATGCCTAATCTGTATTTTATGGAGAACTTGATGAAAAAGGTTGTTGTTACCGGTATGGGGGTTATTTCGCCCATCGCCAAATCAGTTGATGAATTTTCCTCGGCGCTCAAGGCGGGAACGAGCGGGGTTGGCAGGATTACGCAGTTTGACGCGGCGCTTCATAAGGTGAAGATTGCCGGCGAAGTGAAGGATTTTGACCCTTCAGTCTGGATTGACGCGAAGGACGCCCGTAAGATGGCGCGGTTTACCCAGTTCGCTGTCGCCGGCGCGTTTCAGGCGCTCTCGCAGGCGGGGCTGCTTGGCGCGGACAGGAAGGTAAACTGCGAGGCGGAACGCTGCGGTATCGTGCTGGGAAACGGGATTGGCGGTTTTGAGGTTGTTACCGAGTCGTTCAGGAAGCTGTTCGACGCGGGGCCCGGCCGTATGCTGCCGCTTACCGTGCCGCTGATGATAAACAACGAGGGCGCCGGCAATGTTTCGCTTGTTTACGGGCTCAAGGGGCCGGCCTTCACGCAGGTTACCGCCTGCACTTCCGGGACGGACGCCCTGGGGCAGGCGCTCGACCTTATCCGCTCAGGTCGCTGCGATGTCGTTGTCTCCGGCGGGACGGAGGCCTGCATCACGTCGTTCGCCGTGGGCGGTTTTGAGCGTTTGCAGGCTCTTTCCTCCTGCCGCAACGATCAGCCGGAGAGGGCGAGCCGCCCCTTCGATGCGGGCAGGGACGGTTTTGTTCTGGGTGAGGGCGCGGGTATCCTTGTGCTTGAAAGCGAGGAGCACGCGACTGCCCGCGGGCAGTCGGCTCTTGCAGAGTTTGCCGGTTACGGCGGGACGGCGGACGCCTTCCACATCACGGCGCCTGAGCCTTCAGGCGAGGGCGGCGCCAGGGCGATACGACTGGCTCTCGCGGACGCCGGCCTCAAACCGGAAGACATCCAGTACTACAACGCTCACGGCACTTCGACAAGGATTAACGATGTGGTGGAGACCAAAATGATAAAGGCCGCCTTCGGCGCGCACGCGCGTAAGCTGAAAATCTCCAGCACAAAGAGTATGACCGGTCACTGTATCGCCGGCGGCGGCGGGATCGAGGCGGTGGCCTGCGTCCTGGCAATTCGTGAGGGTTTCTTTCCGCCTACGATAAATCTTGAGGAGGCCGACCCCGAATGTGATCTGGATTATGTTCCCAACAAGGCGCGGTTCGGCGTGATAAACGCGGCGGCGTCCGGCAGTCTCGGCTTCGGCGGACACAACGGCGTCGCTGTCTTCAAAAAGGCTGACGGCGGTTAACCGCCGTTATACGACATTAAATCCTGAAATTTTTTGAAATTTTTGACAAAAACTATTGACAAATCGAACCAAAAGTGATTCATTGAAGTATGGCTAATGAAAAAATTATTACGGTAAAATTCTTCAAAACCTCATCTGGCAATGAACCAGTACGCGATTGGTTAAAGAAGAAGACAAGGGAAATTAAAAAAGCCATTGGGGAAGACATAAAAGTGGTTGAGAA
>JAIRMP010000258.1 GCA_031258615.1 Spirochaetaceae bacterium
CAGTTTTAACACTTCAAGGTTCTGTTCGGGGCTGAGTCCTCCAACCACAATCGCAAGGCGGTAAGGCGGGCAGGCGGCGGTTCCAAGCGCGGCGATCTTTTCACGCAAAAAATTGTCCCAGCTTTCGTGGTACAGAATGTCAGGCGAGGCCGGGAAGTAGGCGGTTTTGTTGGAGGAGCCGCCGCCTTTCGCGGCAAACAGGAAACGGTAACAAGACGGGGCGGCGTTTTCCGGCACGGCCTCGATATGGATTTGGGCGGGAAGGTTGGTTCCCGTGTTGTACTCGTCAAAAAAAGAGGCTGGGGCAAGAAGGGAGGCGCGGAGGCGGTGTTTTCTGTACGCCGCGCCTATCCCCTTTTCAAGCGAAGCCCTGTCGTCCCCACCCGTTGCCACATTCTCAGACTTCCACGCGTAGACGCAGGCCGTGCCGGTATCCTGACATAGCGGCAGGCGGCCTTCCGCCGCGACGACGGCGTTGTCGAGCAGATCGCGTATCAAAGCCCTCTCGCTTTCCGTTGTGCCTTGCTTGCCGCAGGCGGCGGCAAGCAAGGCCAGATGCGTTCTCCTGTAAAAAAAAGCAAGCCGCCGGAAGGCCTCTTCCGACAAGGCTTCCAGAGCGGCGGGCGGGACTAGCAAGCGGCCATCCCGCAAAACGGGCTTTTGAGCCGTCTTTAAAGCGGTAAATTCTGTTTTTGCAAAACTCCCGCCTATAAGCGGCTCTACATACATCCTGGCGTTAAATTTACAGTTCCAGACCGTTAAGGTATTCCTTGTAGGCGGCTTCCGTTTCTTCGACGGAACGGCGGGCCGCGTCTATCGCGTCATTCTGGGCGTCTATCGCGGCGTCCTGATCGGCAAGGCGGCCCAGGTATTCCTGCCCCCTCTCGCTTTCCACGCCTACAGCCTCAAGATTGTTCCGTATCCGTTCCTCGTCCGCCACAAGCCTGACGCGCCGCATCTCCGCGTCGCTGAGTGTTTTGGCCGCCTCGTCCGCGGCCTGTTTAAGCGACAGCGCCCTGGAGAAGGCGTCCCTTACCTTGGCGGGAATCTCGGAGTTTGTCGAGAAGGCGGCGAAGGCAGCGTCGTTAAGATGGGACAGCGTTATCGTCTCGGATACCGGCGTTTCCTCGCTGACGGTAAAATCGAGCGTCGCCCCCGCCGCAATGTTCCGCGTAAACCGGTACAACGAGGATGTCTGTTCATCGGAAGATGCCGGGGTCGTCAGTACCGCGTCTCGCGTTATCGGATGTTCAATTATCAGCTTTTTGGCGGCTGAACCGGCGTTCCGTATCGTGTAGGTCTTTTCGTTGACATTTTTGCGGGAAAGGGTCATCAACCCCTTACTGACAGTTACCGCCGCTATCACGCGCTTGAACGATGAGGTTACGCTGCCTGAAACGGAAAGGTCGTCCCCGTAAGAAATTATCCGTTTTTCGCCTTCCGGCAGGAATTCAAGCAGCGCGTCCCCCGCGTATACCCCGCCGTCGAACACCGTTATCGGGCCGGCAGGCAGCTTCATCCCTGTATTGTTCGTAAGCTGGGCGCTGATCGCCGGGTGTATCACGCCGCCTGAAAGCGCCCTCTGCCCGGAAAATACGAGCGTTTTTTCCGCCGTTACCGGCCCCTCAACGAGCGGAAGCATCGCGCTCTGCTGACGGGCAAGGGTAACCGGCCTTTTTAGCGTGAATTCAAACTGATCGCCTGAATCCGCGCCCCGCGCCGTGTCAAGCACGCCGCCGGCGACAGCCGCCTGAGCCCGTGGCCGTGCCATATCAGCGGAATTCCGCGATACCCAGCGCCCGTCAATCAACTCCATCGTACCGGCCATCCCGGGTTCCGGTCTGGCGGCAAATTCCATGCTGTCTTCCATCACCATAGCTTCATTACGCGCCATTTTGTACGCCGCGCCGGAATCGGCGGCTGTGCCGTAGCCCGACTCGTAAGTCTGCGCCTCCGCCGCGCCCGCTATTGCCAGCGGGAGGACGGGGCGGTTTACATAGTGGGGCGGGTACAGGTTCTGGATGAACGAGACCGGCCTGCCGGTAACGAGCGAGATTTCCACGTCCGTCCAGTCTATATCGCCGTCGTTGTCGATTATCGCCCAGCCCTGCAAAAAAGGCTTGGCGCTGTTCAGGTCGAGACGGTACGAAACCTTCCAGACAGGCGACGGAATCACGTAACTAAGGCTTACCTCACGCCGGGTCCTGCCGGGCAGGGCTATGTTCAGCGTTTTTACGCCGGAATTGTTCGATGAACGGATTATGTCGAGGGCGCGCGCCATATCAGCGTTTATCGCGGCGTTTCTGAACGTAAAGGACTGAATATCTTTGAGTTTTATCAGGCGCACGCCGCTTGCTGTGGAAATCGTTAGCGCGGGTTCGCCTGTATTTTCGCCGCCCCGCAGGAAGGCCGGCGGAATTTCAACCGCCAGTATCCTGCCGTCAACCGTTACCGGCGCGACAACCGAGGCGGAAGTTGTTATCTGAATATCCTCGCCCCGCAGCGAGGCCAAAATTTCCGCTATGCCGGGGTTGCCGGCAAGGTTTATCCTGAGGCTCTGCAAGGTGCGGATAAGCGTTGTTTCTGACTGGTACGTGATGGCGGGGGAGCTTGCCTCCGGGTCGTTTATCACGAGGGATTTTAGCGCGTCATTCACCGCGTTACCGTTAAAGTTCAGGGTCAGCGCGGCATTGGGATCGACTGACCCCCGGTGTTCAAAGTAACCGACGCCGGACGAAAATATGCTTATTTTCCTCAACGGCAAGAGCCGGGCTTCGTCCGCCGCACTCTGCGCGAACAGACAGACCGGAAACATACAAAACAAACACAAACAAATTCTTTTTCGTAAAACAGTCATCACAAAATCCCTCCAAAAAATTATTTTTTCGCGCTATCCCTATTAAACCCCGTAAATATGGGCGTACTCGTGGAAAAGCTCCATAGCCTTGTCCTTGCACTCGCCGCAGCCCGTTCCGATTTTTGTCGCCGCCTGTAGGTCTTCCCATGTCCGCGCGCCGTTCTTGAAAGCGTTCTCTATGTCCTTGTTCGTGATGCCTATGCAGTGGCAGATTTCCACAGCTTCCTCTTTCAGCATACCGGCCCTGCCTGTCTTTTCAAGGTAGTCGTCAATGGCGGCGCGCAGAGCCTTGTCGCCAAGCACGGAACAGTGAATCTTGTTGTCAGGCAGCCCGCCCAGCTTTTTTACCAGGTCTTCGGGCTTGATGTTGTACGCGTCCCTGATGTTCATACCCTTGATCGTCTCGGAAAGCACACTGGTCGAAGCTATCGCGCTCGCGCAGCCGTAAGTCTTCCAGCGTACATCCTCGATGATGTCGTTTTCTATCTTGAGCAGCATCAGCATCTGATCGCCGCACTTTATATTTCCCGTAATTCCCCGCCCGTTATTGTCGAAAGTCTGTTCACTTTCCAGCAGCACATTCTGCGGGTTTGAAAAATGTTCTTTTACCGTATCTGAATAAAGCCAATCCATAATTTTATCTCCTAAATTTACATAGAACCTATGTTACAGCAGCCCACCGTTGACATGGCGCGTAAGCGCGAAATTATAGGCGGTATCGTCTCCAAACAAAAGTCTATGTCTTCCTCCGTATTGCCCCAGCCCAGGCTGAAACGTATGGAACCGTGGGCAAGCTCCGGCCACACGCCTATCGCCATCAGCACGTGGGACGGGTCCAGGCTGCCTGACGCGCAGGCGGAACCGGTGGACGCCTCTACGCCCTTCAAATCCATAGACAGCAGTATCGCTTCGCCTTCAGCGCCGGGAAACGAAACGTTCAGCGTATTAGGCAGCATATACTCCGGGTGTCCGTTAATCTTTATCGTTGGCACCTTGGCAAGGAGCCCCTCCCTCAGCCTGTCACGCAGCCCCCCTATCTTTTTGCCGTACTCAGGGAGTTCCTTTTTGGCGAGTTCCGCCGCCCTGCCGAAACCGAGTATGCCGATATTGTTGTAAGTTCCCGCCCGCATACCATCCTCCTGATGACCTCCGTGAATCAACGGGTAGAACGGCGCTTTTTTACGTATGTACAGCGCGCCAACACCTTTTGGCCCGTAAATCTTATGCGCGGACAGCGTAAGGTAGTCAACGCCAAGCTCATCGACATCAAGCTGTACCTTGCCGGCGGCCTGCGTCGCGTCCGTATGCACCCACGCGCCCGCTTCCTTCGCCAAGCGGGCAATCTCCTTGATGTCCTGTATCGTGCCTATTTCGTTGTTCGCCATCATCACGGAAACAAACAGCGTCTTCTCGTTCAGGGCAGCCCTGTAGGCGTCCATCTTGATCCTGCCATACTCATCTACCGGTAAAAAGGTTACGTTCATCCCCAGTGACTTGAGGTACGAGGCGGAATTCAGCACACAGGGATGTTCTATCGCCGTCGTTATTATGCCGGTACGCCCCTCCGTCAGAACGGCGCCGTTAGGCGCGCTTGAGAGGCGGCGCATCGTCTGAAACACTGTGTTGTTCGATTCGGAGCCGCCGGAAGTAAAGATTACGTCCCCGGCGACGGCGCCGACCAGCGCGGCGACGGCCCGCCTCGCCTCCTCCACACGGGCGCGGGCCAGCCGTCCCGCTTCGTGCATACTGGAAGCGTTCCCGTATATATCAAAATCCTCGATAATCGCGTCACGCACCTCGCGGCGCAACGGCGTGGTCGCGTTATAATCCAAATAGACATGACGTAATTGCATTTTTACCTCAACACAAATGTTTTAACCCGGAGCACAATTCCTAGATAGTCTAAGATTAAAATATATAAAGTTTTGCGGTTTCTGTCCATTAACCCGGATGGTATCTGAAAATGACAGGCCGCCGGCGGCCTTTGACGTACACCGGCGGCGTGGAGTTCAGTGCTGATTGTCAGTAACGGAAGCGTCTTGCCGTTTCCAGCGCGGCGACTGCGGCCACACAGGCCGTTTCGGTACGGAGGGAACGGCTACCCAGGGACAGGCGCTTAAAACCGGCGCCGGCAAGCAGATGCCGTTCCCGCTCCGACCAGCCGCGTTCCGGGCCTATGGCAAGCACGGCCGGCCCCGGGGCAGGCCGCCCGTCACCAAAACTGCCGTCCGGATCAACATTGTCGCAGGCTATGAGGTTGATACCGCCGCCCGCCTCCTCCTGTAGTGACTTTTCCAGCCAGTCCTTTAACGAAAAGAATACGTCAAGCTGGGGCAGCACCGTGTCCCGCGCCTGAACCGCCCCTTCAATCAGCGCCGTGCGCGCCCCGCCATCATTCAGCAGCGTTGTTTTGAGGTAATTTCTGTCACCGAGTTCGCAGCCAGTTAGGTGTATCGCCTTGACGCCCATGGTTGAAAGGTCGCGGAGCAGGCGGCGCGTCTGTATGGGGCGCGGAAAACCGACAAGCACCGTTATATCCAGGCGCGGCGGCGGGTCTTCCGTCAGATTTAGCGAAACAACCAGGTCACCTTCCCCGGTAAACGCCTCTATGCGGCCTTTACCGCGCTTCCCGCCCAGAATTCCCGCGGCAAATTCGTCCCCGGCCTTCTTGTGCAGGGTTTTTACCAGGTGTACGGCGCGCCCGTCCCGGCAGGCCAGCCTGCACCAAACGTCCGCTCCGCGGTAGTGTCCCGGCAGCGCGGCCTCGTTCTCTTCGAAAAGGATCAGGTTCACCGGTTCATGCTACCCGGACGCCGCATAAAAAAAAAGGAGTGCGGACAGCCTCTCGACTTACGCCCGCCAGAGTGTACGAAGCTATCCAGCCCGCCATCCGTCTACCTGCGCACCCTCGACCGCGCCTGGAAATGACAACGGGCCATAAACGCTTGTATAAAAAAATGATTTAATCTATACTGCCGGCATGTTCTTGGTAACATCCAAACATACAGACAAAAAGCACAGCGACAAGCCGCTTTGCGGCTTGTTTGGAGTTTTGCGAAGCAAAACTCCCTGGCAAAGGCGCAGCCTTTGCCAGGGCTCCCGGCTCCCGGCTCCCGGCTCCCGGCTCCCGGCTCCCGGCTCCCGGCTCCCGGCTCCCGGCTCCCGGCTCACGGCTCACGGCTCCCGGCTCCCGGCTCACGGCTCACGGCTCACGGCTCACGGCTCCCGGCTCCCGGCTCACGGCTCACGGCTCACGGCTCACGGCTCACGGCTCCCGGCTCCCGGCTCCCGGCTCCCGGCTCACGGCTCACGGCTCACGGCTCACGGCTCACGGCTCACGGCTCACGGCTCACGGCTCACGGCTCACGGCTCACGTGTAAACGTTATAGTGACTATGCACACGGAACTCCCTTCACGTATTAAAGGTTTAT
>JAIRMP010000117.1 GCA_031258615.1 Spirochaetaceae bacterium
GTCATAGATAAAATGACCCACGACCGTCAAAGACCACTACCGCAAGACCCCGCCGATCGTTATAGAAGGCTGCCCCATCGCTCCTCTTGCCCCCCCCCCCCCCCTAGCGAGACCCGCGCCTAAATGAAACGCCTGAAAAATGTACCGTAGGGCTGCATAAAATCTGTCAACTTATTTCAGGATTTAACACTGCTAGCCGCGATAGGCAAGATAGTCAACATAGCGTTGAAAAGCCCTGCCCTTGGGCGACTCGGCTATGCTGAATCCGGCTTCGCAGGCGCAGTTCCCCGCTTTTACCCAGCAGGCTTCCGCCTCCAAATCGAATTCTGCTACCTTTGCGGACGACTCGGGTTTGATGCGGAGCGTGTAACGCTTTCCCTTCTCCACATTTATCATCATTGTATGTTCAATGCGGCAGCCGGAAACGCTTATGTCTTTCAAAAGCGCGCTGCCTATAAAAACATCACGCATTATGACCGTAGCGAATGACGGGAGTCTTTTATTTTTCCGTTCGATAAACATTTAACAAGTAATTACCACACCGCAAGTAAATATGCAAGCGCCCCGGAGCCCCGCGCGAATGAACCGCCCCGCGCTCACTTGAAAAAAAAACGGTGGATTTCTATACTGCAAGCATGGTTAATGTATGTGGATTTATGCCGCCGTGCGCTGTCTTGCGTGTCAATGGCGGCTGTAATGAAGAGGGCGGGGAAAAAGAAGACGCCAAAAAAGAGCCGTCCGATTCTCTTGCCGATAAAATGCTCAAAACCCGGACGATCCTGCTGTCCGGCGAGATAAAAAAGGACCTTGCGGAAAAAACGATACGGAATCTTCTGGTGCTGGAAAACTCAAGTGATCAGCCGGTCAAACTGTTTATCGATTCGCCTGGCGGGGACGCGGACGCCGGTTTCGCGATTTTCGACATGATACGCTTTGTAAAACCGCCGGTTTGGACTATCGGTATGGGGCTTGTGGCGAGCGCCGCGGCGATTCTGCTGCTGGCCGCCCCGAAAGAACGGCGGGTGGGCCTGCCAAACAGCCATTACCTGATACACCAGCCCCTGTCCGGCATACGGGGCGTCGCTACCGACATAGAGATTCATGCCCGCGAACTGGAAAAGCTCCGCGAAAAGATTAACATACTGATCGCTGGCGAAACGGGGCAGGATAAGTGTCAGGTTGAAAAGGACACGGACCGCGATTACTGGATGACCGCCGAGGAGGCGGTAAACTATGGTCTTATTTCACGTGTGGTAACGTCCCGCGCGGATATAGGTTGACAGCGGACTATGCAGACAAAACGGCGTGAAAAAACGATAGTTGTGGTGGACGGCATGGGCGGCGGCATAGGCGTACAGCTTGTTGGAAAGTTGCGCGAGGCCACCGGTGATAATGTTGAAATAATCGCGCTTGGCACCAACGCCGTAGCGGTGGAACGTATGGTCAAGGCGGGAGCGCACCGCGGGGCCGCGGGCGAAAACGCGATCTGCCATTCGGTGCGCCTGGGTGACTTCATCGTCGGCCCAATCGGCATAATCATAGGTAACAGCATGATGGGCGAGATTACCTGCTCCATGACCGAAGCGATTCTGGGCGCCCCCGGCGATCGTATTCTGCTCCCGCTGCAAAACGAACACCTGACGCTGGCCGGCCTGGAAAGCCTGCCGCTGGCCAAGATGATAGAACGCGCCGTAGAGCTGGTTACTGAAAGGATTGCCGGCCCTCCCTGCGCCGCCCCCGGCGACACGGTGCAAGCCTCTTCGCGGCTTGCGTAGGAGTTTGCCCAAGCAAGCGCGGAGCGCTTGCTTGGGCAAACTCCTGCCTACTCGTCAGGGCCCATTCCATAATTGGGGGGTAGCGAAAGACCCGCGCAGCGGGGCTGGAGCGTAGGGGGGCGCGGCGAGAAAGGCGGCGGTGTGCCGGCGCTGTTATGGAAAACAGCGCCCCCCTTATGCCGAATGAAAGTATTAAAACTGGACGGCGGGGGATTGCCCGTTGGTCCTGAATGTTTTGTGTAAAGCCCGCCGCCGGCGGGTAGGAGAAGGATATGTCAAGAAACTATTTTATCGCGGGTAACTGGAAGATGCATAAGACGAGGGCGGAGGCGGCTGCCCTCGCGAAGGAGCTTGTCGCGGCGCTGAAAGACGGCAGGCACAAGTACCTTGTAGCGCCCAGCTTTACCGCGCTTGAGACGGTTGCGGCGGTTGTAAAGGGCAGTAACATACTGCTGGGCGCGCAGAACTGCGCCGCCGAGGAGGAGGGCGCTCACACGGGCGAGGTTTCCGTGCTTCAGCTTAAGGATTTGGGCGTTCAGTCCGTGATCCTGGGACACAGCGAGAGGCGCCACCTCTATAAAGAGGATGACGGTCTTGTCAACCGCAAGGTGCGTCTTGCGTTGAAGCATGGCTTTGACGTGATTCTCTGCGTGGGCGAGTTGCTGGAAGAGCGCGAGGCGGGCAAGGCGGAGGCTGTATGCAGGCGGCAGACTGTCGAAGGGCTTAAGGGTGTGAGCGCCGCTGATCTTCAGCGCGTTACTATAGCTTACGAGCCGGTTTGGGCTATAGGCACGGGCAAGACGGCCACGCCGGAGGACGCGGACGCGATCCATGCGTATATCCGTAAGGTGATAGCCGAAGCCTTTTGTCCCGCCGCCGCCGAAAACATCGTGATACAGTACGGCGGTTCTGTGAAGCCCGACAACGCGGCGGCTCTGATGGCAAAGGAAAACATAGACGGCGCCCTCGTAGGCGGCGCCTCACTCAAGGCGGACGCCTTCGTCCCCATAGCCAAGTTTTAACCCTCCGCTCCGCCGCCGTGCTTGAGGGTAGCCGCACGTTGCTTGTCGAGCCTCATCGCATGGATTGCTTCGCGCCTACAGGCGCTTGCAATGACGACGGGGGCTTGCCGTTGTGTGGTGTGCGCCGGCGGCACAACCCACTCCATTATCTTAAAATTCGCGTTGTATATCGCGTCAACATACGCGCCCATACGCGCCGCTTTGTCGAGGCGGTCAATCGCGTCAATTATCTTACGCGCCCCGTTCCGATCCAATCTATTGTCCAGCTTGCCCAGCCAAATATTCTCGTTTTCGGGAAGTTCCCGGGTGTCGATTATTTGGATGGGAATGAGATCACCCGTTACACTGTAGACCCCCATGCCGGTTTTTCAACCGCGTAATGATGTACCTCTACCAGATGTTCTACCAGTTTCCGGGGATGATGGCTTCCGACAAAGGTGATGGTTAGTTCCGCGATGTCCGCTACGGTTCTTGGCTCAACGATGACGTACAGGCAGGCGTAGGCATGAACTTTGTAAAAATCCTCGATGGAAATGTAGTCGGAAGGGGATTTGTACTCTATAAGATTGTACTTCCTGAATATGGCGGCAATGCTCTTTTTGATAGGTACGTTTTTTAGTTTCTTTACGATGACCACGTCAATACGGAGCGGCTGGACAACCGCGTAGCGGTTGTCTCCGAAGTTTGCGCCGCAAGCCGCCTGCGGCGGTTGTCTCCGGAGTTTGCGCCTCAAGCCGCTTGCGGCTTGCCGCTGTGCGGTTGTGCCGGCGGCACAACCCACACGCGGGTCGATGGCCTCAGCCGCCGCAAGGCGGCTGGCTTACC
>JAIRMP010000122.1 GCA_031258615.1 Spirochaetaceae bacterium
CGTTTTTCATAGAGTCCTCCTGAAAAGATATTTGTCCAAGCCAAGCCCGGACGGGCAAAATGGGAAAACAACGCGCGCCTTGACAGGATGGGCGTAAATCTGCATGATGTGAAAATGCCGTCTAGCGTTAATTATGGATTGTCTTATCTTGAGAGACTTTCCACACGAGAATTGAAAGATTTAGCCATTCATTTTGGGATCGATATTCCGCAGGATTTGGAGCGGCCTTTTGTCATCGAAGAACTGTTGGACAACGCGCCCTGTCTTATGTTTTTTCAGGCCGGAAGCCTAAAGGTCAACCGGAGCGAAACGGATTTTGACGATGATGAAAATATACCGCCCCCGCCCGATCCGGTGGATCTGCCCAACCACTACAATATTACACAGATTGACGCGATCGTGCGCGATCCGCTCTGGGTTTTTGTATTCTGGGAAATACGGGAAGCGGACAGAAAGGTTTATGAAAAATCGCACGGCTTTCACGGATACTTTTTGCGTGTAAGTTTGGACAAATGCAAAATGGGCAGCACGGTAAGCTCCCTGTTTACGATCCCGATAACCCCTTCCGATTCGGAATGGTATATACATTTTCCACCGGACGGGCCATGCAGAAAAATATGCAACATGACGGAAGACGCGCCGTTCAATGTTGCGCTTTGCGCCTCGTACTCAGGCGGTGAAGCAATACTTGCCGCCACCACCCCGTTCAGGCTTCCTAGGATGTTGGAGATTTCGGAGCGAAGCGCGCCTGTCCATGATGAAAACACACTGCTTCGCATGTCAGGCATAGATGATTTAATGATTTTAAGAAACAATGAACGAATTTCTGTTTTGCCGAAAAATGATTCCCATTTCAACAACAGATGACAGGTAAGAATGTAATTACGATAGTACTGAACGTGCACCTTCCGTTTGCACGTAAAGACAGCGCGGGTTTTTCTTTTGAAGAGATTCCTTTTTTCGCGACAATTTCCGAAACCCTGCTCCCGCTGCTGGAAGTATTTGACCGCCTTGAAGCGGACAAGATTCCATTCCGCCTGGCTCTTGCGGTTTCTCCTGTACTTTGTCATCTTTTGACGGATGAGCTTTCCATAAGCCACTACCTTGATTATGTAGACAGGCAGATAGATTTCGGGGCGGAGGAGCTTCGGCGCACAAAGAATGACCCTGCTATGCATAATTTGGCAAAATACTATTATGACAACGCGATAGAAAGACGGATCAATTTTACAGAACGCTATCAAAAGAATATTCCGCGCGTCCTTGCGCGCTACCAGAAAAAAGGCAGAATTGAACTGCTGGCCTCGACAGCGACAAACTGTTTTCTGCCATTCTACATGGACCACTTTGAAGTCATACGCGCCCAGATAGAAACGGCGCTCGCGTCGCATAAAAAATTCTTTAAGACAAAGCCGGAAGGCATTTGGCTGTCGGAATTGGGCTATCATCCCAAGCTCAGCGCGTACCTCGATATTTACAAATTCCGTTACACGATAATTGACACGCACAGCGCTCTTTTGGCAAACCCGCCTCCAAAGTACGGCAGTTTTTTTCCGCTAAAGACAAAGCACGGCGTCAACCTGCTGGTAAAAGACTTTTACGCATACCGGGACATAATGGACAGGGAGCAGGGCATTCCCGTTGAAGGCGCTTTTCGTGACTTTTTTCATGACGCGGCGGACGATCTTCCGCTTGAAAGCATAAAACTCTTTTTGGGTGAGGACGGTACGCGGCTTTCTACAGGCTATAAATACTTTTCGATAGGGGACGGCGAAGGGCGGCGCGAGCCTTACGATCCGGCGCTCGCGGCGGAAAAGGCCCGGAACAATGCCGAAGTATTCCTTGAAAGGCGTATTTCGGCGCTTAACTGCGCCGCCGGCCTGATGCACAAAGATTTGCGCGGGGACGCCGTAGGCCTCTGCGTGTGGAACGCGGACTTTTTGGGACGATTCTGGCATGAGGGGCCTTTGTTTCTGGAAACAGTATTCCGCAGGGGATGTCAAAAAAAAGAAATTAAATTTATGACGCCCTCGGAATACCTTAACAGCCAGGAAGAATCCTTATTTCAGATTATAAAACCGGAATACTCCTCTTCCGGTTTTAACGGTTATGCCGAATCCTGGGTTGACGCTTCAAACGATATTTTTTACCGGCATCTTTTTCACGCGGCTGAACGCATGGCTGAACTGGCGGAACGATTCAGAAACGAAACAGGAATTAAGGAGAGGGCGCTTAAGCAGGCCGCGCGCGAGATGCTTCTCGCGTTAAGCTCCGACTGGCAGCGTCTAATCTCGGCGCAAAACAATATTTCCCTGCCCAAATGGAAAAACTTCGCGAAGAATGAACTTGAAGCCCATTTAAAAAATTTTACCACAATATACGAGGCGCTCGGCAGCAGTTATTTAAGTACAAGGTTTTTGACAGACATTGAACACCGCAACAATATTTTTCCTGATATTAATTACGGCGTGTTCAGAAGGAAATGACAGAATGAAAACGCGCATCCTGTCAGTATTTGTGTTTTGTACATTTATTTTTTTATCATGCCGGGAAAGCGGGAATAATTCGATTGAACGCGAGGAGCTGTTCACTTTCGGCATAGGCCGCCTTGAGGATGAACTTGATATGTTCAACCTGGAAGGGGAGCGCAGCATGAGAAAGACGGCGTTAAAGATGAGGGACGGCCTCTTCTATATTTCAAACGGTAATGGCGAAAAGATAGCCCGTTACAATTCTTACGGCGATCTGTTGTTTTTAATTTATAACGATGAAACAAACCCGCCGCCACTGACGCTGCGCGAAAAGACGGAAGACGCCGCGATAACCCGCTGGGCCTATAAATGGCCGCTGCGGGAGCCGGGGTCAATTACCGTTAATTCGGAAAAACATATTTTTGTCGAGGACATCCTTACTCCGGAAAGGCATAGCTTCGATATGAACCAGAAGATAATACTTGACCGCCTCGTGCTTCATTTTGACGCGGACGGGAATTTCATTGATTACCTGGGGCAGGAGGGAAGGGGAGGGACGCCCTTTCCGCGCATTGAAAGCATTTTTACCTCGGTGGATGACGATACTGTTGTAGTATGCCACCTGCCGTCCGGGAGGCGCGTCTTTTGGTACGATAAGGCGGGTTATCAGATTTACGATATTTTCTTTTCCAACGACACGCTGCCTGTACCTCCCGGCAGATTCGGCCTTATGCCGTCTCTGGACGGTATCAGCATAGCCCCGGATGAGCGGAAAATATATTTAAAGATAGACTATTACCGTGAAATACTGGACGAATCCACAAAAACAGTATCCGGGTACGAGACCGACCGTTCCTGCTTATGGATGGTAAACGCGGGCGACTCGTCATTTTCCGGAACAGTCGACATACCATTCTTTGAAGCCTACTCAACCGTGAACAACAGAAGGACAGCCGAAAATCTTTTGTATTCGATGTTTGCCGTGATGAACGGTGGCCGTGTATTTTTTTACTACCCGATAGAGAGCGGATTTTCAATCCTGCTTCTTGCCGCGGACGGGTCTGACGGACAACGGCGCGGCATAATAAACGTCAGCAGCGACGAACTAATGTACTCCACCTTTGATGTGTCGGCGGAAGGCATACTTTCCGCGCTTTTGACTACCAATTATGAGGTAAAACTTGTGTGGTGGCGCACGGACAAGCTGGCGCGGGAGATGTAGAACGTTAAAACGGGTGGAAACAGGGACATTGTTGTGGTATAGTGGGGCGTATGGACACACTCCTACCGCAGGATACGCAAGAGCGCAGGGACAGTTATCAGTTTAAGTTAAAAGAATTTGAAGGTCCTCTTGACCTTTTGCTTTTTTTGATAAAGCAGAACCGCGTGAACCTTTACGACATACCGATCTCGCAGATTACAGAACAGTACCTGGAGTACCTCAGATTTTCGGGTGAACTTGAGCTTGATGAGCTTTCGGATTTTCATTTAATGGCCGCTACGCTGCTTTACATCAAATCGCGTATGCTGCTGCCTATTGAATTTGACGACGAGGATGATGTAGAAGACCCGCGCCGGGAGCTTGTGGATCAGCTTATCGAGTACCAGCGCTTCAAAAAACTGTCCGAGCTGATGGAGGAGAAGGAACGCGAGGTGGAATGGGTGGTGGAACGGAAAAAGCTTCAGCGCGTCCTGCCCTTTGATAACGACGATATGCTCTGGAAGAAGGCTGACGTGTGGGAACTGCTCAACACATTTTCGAGTCTGGTATCCCATCTTTCCGGCGAGCGCATCATGGATCTGCGTGAGGAAGTTTCGATAAACGAAAAGATAGCGCTGATAACGGAGCTTGTGGAACAGCGCGGTGAGTGCAGCTTTACCGACCTGATTGTCCGCAAAGGCTCCATCATGGACATAGTCTGCGCGTTCCTTGCGATACTTGAGGCTGTAAAGTACAGACTCGTAGCCATTTATCAGCACAAGCTTTTTGGCGATATTCAGATACGCGGGCCGCAGCCGGATACCGCTTCGCTGCCTTACGGAGGGGAAAATCAGTATGGAAACGATGGAAAATAACGAAGAAACGGAGGTCCGGACTTCCGGTCAGCAGGTCTTGCGGAGCGTGCCGGAGGCGGAAACCCCGGATGCGGTCAGCGAAGGAACGAAAACCGCCGAGGCGGATGACGGGCAGAAGGGGCCATACCAGGCGTCTCTATTTGGGGATGAGCTTGACAGGCCGGAACTCTTTGAAGCAAGGCCAGGTAAAACCAGCGGCGGCGGAGATGAGGAAGGGACGGTGGGGACGGAAGCGGAGGAGGCTGATAACAGGACTGCCCCCTCTTTTACCGGCGACGCGCTTGTTGAGGCGGTCTTGTTCCTTGAAGCGGAGCCGGTAAACGAAAAGCAGATCGCCGGCATCACTTCGCTGGCCGAAAGCGATGTGGAGGCGGCGCTGGAGACGCTGAAAGAACGTTACGGACGTCCTGAAAGCGGCATTGAGCTGGTCAGGATAGGCGGCGGCGTTACGATAGCGCCCAAAAAGCAGTACTGGGAAGCGCTAAAAGAACGTTACGGGCGTAAAAACGCGGCAAAACTTTCCCGCGCAGCGATGGAGACGCTCGCGATAATAGCCTATTCCCAGCCGGTAACCCGCGCCGAGATAGAGGCGATACGCGGGGTACAGGCGGACAACATGATACGCCTGCTTGCAGAGCGCGGCCTTATCCGGGAAACCGGCAAAAAGAACATCGCCGGACACCCAACACAGTTCGGCACGACAAAGGAATTTCTTACAATGTTCCGGCTCGAAAGCATAGCGGATCTCCCCAAGCTGGACGAAACGGAAGCGGAGCGCTTTGAACTGTAACGGCGCGGGCGGCGGGCGCGGCGAGGGCGGTTTGCTACGTTTGCAGGTATACCTGGCCCACTCCGGGGTAGCCTCGCGCCGCGCCTGTGAAAAACTGATCGCGGCGGGCAGAGTCAGCGTGAACGGTATTGTTGTTACCGGCATGGGGACAAAGGTTTCCACCTCCGACACGGTTTGTGTTGACGGAAACCTGACGCAGCCTATAAGCGCGTTTCATTACATAGCGCTTAACAAGCCGCCGCTGTACATCTGTACATCCCGCGACACGGAAAACCGCCCGCTTGCCGGGGACCTGCTGCCGCCTGAAATAAAGGAGCGGCTCTACAGCGTGGGGAGGCTTGACTACCGCTCTTCCGGGCTTATCTTTTTTACCAACGACGGGGAATTCGCGGCGCGGCTAGGGCATCCCAGCTCTGAAATCGAAAAGGAATACCTGGTAGAGGCGACCGGCCTTATAGGGAGCAATGTCGCGGACAGTTTTCTTTCGGGGATAGAGATTGACGGCACGGTCTACCGCGCCCGCGAGGTTGAAAGGCTTGGCAGAAAGGCGCTTCGCATCGTGCTTATCGAAGGCCGCAACCGCGAAATCCGCCGCGTCTTTTCATACTTCCACCTGCATCCCAAAAGCCTCTGCCGCATAAGGATAGGCCCCGTGAGGCTTGGCGATCTTGCGGAGGGCGGAAGTCGTCCCCTCACCGGGGCGGAGCTGGAGGCGCTCAATAATTCCGCCAGGCGTGGATGAATTGCAGAGCGTACTGCTGTATCCCGTCAAACCATTTTTCTATGAAGACGGCCAGCGGCATCCCCATATAGCGGTAGTGCCAGCTTTCCCAGCGGTAGCCGGTGAGCTGCTCATAGCCGTCCGGGAACGAGATGACCCAGCCGTACTTAGGCCCGTTTGCCGCTATCCAGCGTCCTGCCGCGGTTTGGGCGAAAGCGTCCGTGATCGAGCCGAAGTCCACCGCCAGGCCGAGCTGGTGCTGGCTGTATCCGGGCCGGGAGGACTCGCGGTCTGCCGTTTTCTGCCCGCTCTCGCGGACATTGCGGGCGTACACCTCCGCCTGGTAGTCATAGGAGCGGTAAGCGGAGGAGGCAGTAAGGGTGATTCCTTCCGCGCGCGCGGCCTCCGCCATGCGTTCCAGCGCCTCCGCCGCCGGATGCCTAAGCCGCAAACCGGCGCGGCCTACCCGGTAAGAGCCGCTATTGTCCAGCGTTACCAAGTCGTCCGGCTCATAGCCGTCAGGCAGCGCGTGTTGTTTGTCCACGAGGCGCGACAGGAACGGATCGCCTGCCGCGGCCGCCTCCAGCTCAGGGAGAAAGACCGCCTTGCCCGCCGACCGTATCCGGTCCCCCATAGCGTGAGGTATCTCAGCCTCCAAAAGTGCATCCTCCAGCCTTTTGTCGTAAGAATCGGTATCAAGGGAGGTAAGGGTAACGGTCGCCGGCGGCGCCGCAGCCGTATCGGCGGCTGTCCGCCCCGCCTCCCGCTGGCAGGAACAGAGCGCCGCCAGGGACGCCGCCAGAACCGTGAAAACCAGATGCCGTAAATGTATAAACATTGTCATTTCGCAAAACCTCTATATCTCATTCTATGCTACAGGATATTCTTGACAATATATACTGACAAATTATCGCAAGGGGGTGTACCAAATTTTTCCGTGTAGTCAAAGACCACCGGCAAAGCCGGTGGCTTGATTTTATGAACCGCCTAAAGGCGGTTGGTTGCCATGTTTTTGAACAACTCTAACTTGTCCAGCCGTTTGTCTTAGGTCTTCATTAGTCCCCCGGCAAAGCCGGGGGTTTACCCAATTTAATGAATTTCTGTAAGCCTTTTAAAACGTCAGGTTCTATTTATTTTAATTGCTTACGCAATAAGGAAATAACATGACCAAACGGTCATGTTATTTCCGCACAGTTCCTTACTTAAAAAGATCTTTTGGGTTAATGTTCAAAGCGTTTGCTATTTTTATAATGGTAATCAGTGACGGCATTTTTTTTCCTGTCTCGATACTGGCAATAAAACTCTGGGACAAATTGGAGTGTAAGGACAACGTCATCTGAGAAAAACCCTTTTGGGCACGGATTTTTTTGATTTGAGATATTACATACCGTATTTGATCTGACACATCCATAATAAAAAAATAACCATACATCGGAAATCTTTCAACAGCCGATATAAGCTAATGGAATATCTCAAAAACGCTCTTCGTATACGAATTCGAGTCTGTCCACAAAGTCGGTTACTTTGCGGACAGACTCGAATTAATGACAGGTGGGGCGGCGGTAAATTTCTCACAAGTCAAGCGCCCCGCCATCCCGAACGCGTTGCTTGGAAGCCGCTGGCCAGCCTGGCGGGAAATACCCGGTGAGCCGGACGCACCCGCCAGCCCGAACGCGCCGCGTGGAAGCCGCTGGCGACTATTTTTCGGAGGGTTTTTCCAGCCAGGGCATCATGGAGCGGAGTTCGGCGCCGACCTCTTCTATAGGGTGGGACGCTTCTATCGCCCGCATCCGGTTAAAGTGAGGGCGGTTGACCTGGTTTTCCGAGATCCAATCCTTTGCGAAAGAGCCGTCCTGAATGTTTTTTAGTATCTTGCGCATAGCGTTTTTGGTATCGTCAGTGATAATTTTTGAGCCGCTGATGTAGTCGCCGTATTCGGCTGTGTCCGATATAGAGTAGCGCATGAACGAGAGGCCGCCCCTGTTTACAAGGTCGATGATCAGCTTCATCTCGTGCATCACCTCGAAGTAGGCGCTTTCAGGCTGGTAGCCGGCTTCGGTAAGCACCTCGTAGCCGCACTTCATCAGGGCGGAGACGCCGCCGCAGAGGACGGCCTGCTCGCCGAACAGGTCAGTTTCCGTTTCTTCTTTGAACGTAGTCTCCAGCACGCCGGCCCGCGCGCCGCCGATCGCGGCGGCGTAGGCAAGCCCAAGCCGTTTAGCGTCGCCGGTAGCGTCATGGTGGACCGCGATAAGGCAGGGGACACCGGCGCCCGCCTTGTACTGCTCGCGAACCGTATGGCCCGGGCCTTTGGGCGCTATCATCACCACGTTCACGTCCGTGGGCGGCACAATCTGCCCGAAGTGGATGTTAAAGCCGTGCGCGAAGGCCAGCGTCTTGCCGGCCTTAAGGTTCGGTTTTATCGACTCGTTGTAAAGCCGCGCCTGTTTTTCATCATTGATAAGAATCATAATGAAGTCCGCTTCAGCCGCCGCGTCCGCCGCCGTTTTGACGGTAAGCCCCGCCGCCTCAGCCTTTTTCCACGACTTTGAGCCCTCGTAAAGTCCTACAATGATTTTTAACCCCGATTCTTTCGCGTTCAGGGCGTGCGCGTGCCCCTGCGAACCGTATCCGATCACAGCGACCGTTTTGCCTTTTAACGCGCCCAGATCGCAGTCTTTTTCATAGTACATTATTGCCATGATTGCCTCCAAATTGTTTTAAATTATCTTACACGCCTCCCACCCCTTTGTTAAGGCCGCCGTCAGTTGCGCCAGCAATTTTATCCGTCTGTAGGGTCTTGCTCCCCCGCCGCAAACTTGTTTGCGCCTCTGCGGCGGGGCGGTTCATTTAAACCACTTTTCAGCCCCAATGTCGCATAACATTCCGGCTGTTGCGAACCTTAGGTTTGACGCGATATACAGAGACACGGAACATACACAGATTCACGGGTTGTGTTTTGTGGGGTGTTCCATCCAATTGGCCGCCCCTTTTGAGGTTTGCGCCGATCCTTTATAAAACCACTTCGACTATTACATCGGCTACTACATCCGCTACTTCGGCTACTACCTCCGCAACCTCCGCAACTTCAGCTACTTCGGCGGCTTCAGCTACCTCCGCGGCTTCGGCAGCTTCCGCGGCTTCGGCGGCTTCCGCGGCTTCGGCGGCTTCCGCGGCTTCGGCAGCTTCCGCGGCTTCCGCGGCTTCGGCAGCTTCCGCGGCTTCGGCAGCTTCCGCGGCTTCAACCGGCACATCGGCAGGATCGACAGGGAGGTCATCTATATTCAATTCACCGCCTTCCTCCTCAACTACCTCGGCCTGCTCATCTACTTCGTCCGCCTGTTCATCCGCTTTTTTATAAGCTGCTTCGTCAGCAGGCAACTTTGTTCTCACCCATCTTGCAAAAGCCTTTATAGCCTCTATGAGACCAAAACCAAGGAGAAAGGTTGTTACGCCTACACCGATATTGATCCCAACCGTCTTCCATGTAAACATATTTGCCCCATATTCGGCAGACGCATTCGGATTCGGATTCGGATTCGGCGACGGTAATTGCCCAAAAATGTTGCCTTTTTCCGGCGGCTGGGTTCCGTCTTTCCACACTTTTCCGAAAAACTGATTGCCTATGGTTGGGTTATCTTTGGTAGAATAGTAATTTATGTAGAAATATACCGAGCCATTTTCAATATTTCCGTCTTCAGTTCTCCAACTCAAGGTATTATCGGAGAATTTGTAGTTATTTACCTGTTCATCGCCATACTTCACTACGGCCGTATCACCCGGCTTTTCAACCGTGAAGGATTTGTCTTTCGCAAAGCTGCCGCTTCCGCTGTTCAAATAGGTATCGTACACAGCCGTCCAATCGGAAAGGGGTTTTCCTTCGGTTCCGATAAGGCCATATATTGGTTTGCCATTGTAGGTTCCAGAAAACTGCGGCCCGATATAGGCATCGGGCGGCAGGGGCTTTCCATCATCGTTAGTTAAAAATTGGAATGTCAATTCCGCGCTGCTTGCATTCCCGCTTTTATCCCAGGAAAGCTTGCTTTGTTTATAGACAAACTGCTTAATTAAAACTCCATTTACCGCAACGGCGCCTTTTTGGACCACTACTATAACCGGATTCTTGGTATCCTTGTCAACGAATCCGTTGTACGAACCGCTATAGAAGTTCAAATCTTCATTCGATATGGTATTGTACGCGGCGGTAATCGCATCTACTGTTGTGTCATAGCCCTGCGCCTTAATCCACGCGTTTATCGTTTCGATACCGTCTTCATGGTCGCGGTTTTTCCTTAAAACATCAGCGAATTTTTTGGCGAAACCCGGATTACGCAGCTCGTACTGCACAAATTCAGACGCGACATCAGCATCAGTCTTTTTCATTACCATACGGATGCGGCCTGAATGTCCTGATAAAACAGCCTCTTTTTCCCTGTCGCTTAATCCTGTTTTTGTCCGTAAAAACGCCTCCGGCGAGCGGCGAAACTGTCGCGCCTGTTTTGGATCCAGCGCAAGATCGCGCATCATTTCGTACATCGCCTGCGATGCCCGCGACTTTTTGTAATCCTTGGGTGTTTCATGGCTTTCCAAGGCCTGTATTGCCGCCAGTTCCCGCTCGCCATAAGGCTTACCCGGCGCAAAGGGCCCCGAATAGGGGGTATCTTTAAGCAAACGAAGTCCCAGTTTTTTGGCGGTTTTTTCCGATGCGGGACGAAATGTTTTTGGCGGAATATAAAACGTTGATATGCCGCTTATCATTTTTGCCACCTCCGGCTTACGCAAATCTTTCAGCAGCAGGCGATCCTTTCTCGGCGCGGACAGGGTATACTGTGACGCTATATAATGCACAAACTCATGTTCCTCACCGTATTCCTCAATGAGCCTGTCTACCAGAACATCAAACTTCTGGTGTTTGAAGCCCGAAAAATTGAAACCAAGATCGCCAACACTGCCGACCTGAAAGATGATTACATGGCAATCAGTTAGCAAAGGCCGTTCCCGTAACAGCAGGTCGGTAGCCTCCACCGTCTGACATCCCGGGCGGGACGGATCGACGCTTAAATCGGCAAAGAGGTTGTCCTCGGCAGAGACCCCCGCCAGCATTTCCGCCCGGAATCCTTCATTCCACGCTATCTGCAACGCGCGGTGCGAGGGGTTGACAAAGACTCCCGGATGCCCGTAGAAAACGCCTGCCACATACTTTCCCTTCCGCAATTCCCGCAGCATAAGTTCCGCCATCTGGGTATAGGTCTGGTGACGGGGTTTATCATTGTCGTAATACCGGTATAAATCGTGGGCGCTTTTGGCGTTTTGCTCTATAAAGAGTTCAGTGGCCGGGTCCGCAACCGCATAAAATACCTCGTCCGCATTCTGTACATGCGCAAGCCCTTCCAGAGTGAACTGTCCTATACTGCGTATTCCCGAGCCGATCAGTACCAGATACCCGCTCCGGTGTCCTGACGGCGGCATCCGGGGGCGTTTGAGGCCGGGCTTCACGGCGCTCTTATCAGTCCCCGCTGCTTTTCCCGCTGTTGCTACAATCGTTGACGCTTCAACTTCAACAACTTCAATCGTTTCCGCTGCCGCTTCAGCAATTTCGACAACTTCCAAAACAACCGGTTCAGGCGGCGTAAAGGGCTCGGATATACCGTCAAGCTTATTCGCAAATTCCGCCTGAGTAATTTCCTCTCCCTTGCCCGTATCATCGATAGTTCCATTAACCATATCTTTTAAAACCTCCTCTCCGTTCGGAGCAATTTGTTTACCGTTCAATTCCAGGAATTTTTTGACAACTTCCAAAGCCGTCCGTTTGTTTCCGTCCACGAATATATGCCCCTGCACGATCCGTTGTGCAAGAACATACGCCTGTGCTGAAAGAGCGGGCGTATAATCAAATATCGCCGTGTCGTTCAGGGCATCAAGATTATCCTGATTGAATACCTCACATCTTCCGGTAATTGCCTGATTTATCGCAATAATGTCTTCAGGCGAAAGATAATTAAAATTAGTCATACCATCCTCCAAAAAAATAAATGGCCAGCAAATGTCCGGCGCAACACGCAGATCGATGCGGGTGTATTTCGATAACAACCGGGCATCCGGCATTTCCCCTTCCGGGAAACTGTTTCCCCGCCGGATCAGTTTTTCCGGCGGAGAAATACTTTTAATGAGCGGGGCATAGGCTCCGCTTGGACAACCGCTGTGCGGTTGGACAACCACCTACGGCGGTTGTCTCCGAAGTTTGCGCCGCAAGCCGCGAAGCGGCTTGCTTTGCGCAAACTTCAGGACTTTTTCCCGGCTGCGATGTGCGCCGGGAGGCACGTTACGAATTAGCTAGAGGAACTCGCGAGATCCGCCGCTGTTGTATTCCTATCAATCTGCACCGGGGCCGCCGCATTCGCGGTGCTATGCTGGATAACGCCGTCTACCAGGCTGACGTTAAGACTGTTTGCGTTATAAGACCCTGTACCGTCCACAATAGCGCCGGTGAAAGCGGTTCCGGGGCTGCTGGTGCCGACAATGGCCAGGCTGTCGCTCAGCTTGATGCCGTCCGAGTTTGCGGACAGCGTGATGGTCGAATCGGCTGACGTGGCATCAAAGGTGATTTTCCCGGCGGCGCTCAGATCGAGCGTGAATTTCGTGGTTCCGCTTATGGTAAGCGCCTGCGGGGCACCAGTCGACAGCAGGTTAAGCTCCGCATTCGCGCCTGAGGGCGTAAGCGTCGCCGAAGTCCCGCCGGTTATGGCGCCGGCGGCAGCGCTGGTTGCCGCAAAGGTTACGGTGTCCGTACCCGCCGTCCATGTCGAGCCCGCGCCCTTCAGCACCGCCGTGGCGCCGATTTTCACACTGCCCGTTCCCGCTATGGTGATGCTGCCATTGGCCGCAAGCACGAGGGACGCGGCGTCGCCGCTATACGTGAGGGTTACCGCGCCGTCCGCCGCCGCTCCCGCCAGACCGCCAGTGCCGCTTGTCAGTGTACCCTTCTCGATGGTTACCGAATTATTGGCAGTACCGAAAATGACCTTGCCCGCCGAAGCGTTAATAACCTGGCTGACAACGCCGGTAACTGACGGTATGGTTACGCCCGTCGTGTTGGTAATGGTAAGCCCGTTGGTTATCAACGGAGCCGCGGTCAGTGTAACCACCCCCGTGCCGCCGATGGTA
>JAIRMP010000087.1 GCA_031258615.1 Spirochaetaceae bacterium
GGCGCATGGAACGGCGGGTTAGAAAAGTTTTTCGCTGGAAACAGCGCCCAGAGTTTTATGAAAACCGGATTGACCGCGATGGCGGCTGGCGGTTCGTGCGGGTCTTCCTGCGGTGCGGGGGATGACGGCAAAGACAAAAAGGAGGATAAGCCCAAGCCCGGTGCTTGCGGGTCTTCCTGCGGCGCGGGGGATGACGGCAAAGACAAAGAAAAGCCTAAGCCGTCTGCCTGCGGTTCGTCCTGCGGATCCGGAGACGACGGGAACCAAGGTTCCTCGGGAAAACCCAAAGAGTAAAAATGTATCCCCCGGTTATAATGCCTTGCATTACGCCGGGGATATTACCTTCAAATAAAAGAGGAACAATACCAACAATGGAAACCTATTTTGCTTTTCAATGGCATATAACGGACAACTGCGATCAGCGGTGCAAACACTGTTACATCTTTTCTGAAAACAGCCGTCTCCCCACTGTGGAAATGGCTTTTGCCAATATGCAAAAAGTAATGGACAACTGCGAAGAAATGTGCGGGCGGTTTGACCGTATTCCCTATTTTTACCTTACGGGGGCGATCCGCTTTTGCATAAGGATTTTTGGCAACTGTTGGAATTACTGAAATCAAGAGGTATTCGTTTTTCCCTCATGGGTAATCCCTTTCATCTTACCGATGAATTATGCGGAAGGCTGGAGGCTTGCGGCTGTGAACGCTATCAACTTTCCCTTGACGGTTTGAAACATACCCATGACAGCATCCGCAAAAGCGGCTCATTTGATACGACCCTTGAAAAAATTCCGTGTATCCGCAACGCCGGAATGAGAAGCGTCATAATGACGACGGTATCGGGAACAAACATTGACGAAATACCGCGCCTTATTGATATAGTGGTAGAACACGAGGTAGATGTTTTTGCGTTTGCCCGTTACTGTCCGACTAGTTTTGAAAAAAGCGCGCGCCTTGAACCGGAACAATACCGTCAATTCCTTGACCTGTGCTGGAATAAGTTTAAGCAATATAAAGATTGCGGCACGACCTTCAATCTAAAAGATCATCTCTGGACATTGTATCTTTATGAAAAGGGGCTTTACACAATCCCCGAAGGGCTGGACCGCGAAACCATATACGATGGCTGTAACTGCGGCATTGGACATTTGACCATACTTCCCAACGGCGATATATACGCCTGCCGCCGCATGGAAAGCGTTATCGGCAATGTGTTTGCCGACCCTTTAGCCGATGTGTTTCTTGGTGAAAAAATGGACGCATACCGTTCTTATGAAAAGTTTGAAAAATGCTCGAAATGTGAACTGCTGCGTTTTTGCAGGGGATGCCCCGCGGTGGCATACAGCTACACGCATAATGCATACTCAGGCGATCCGCAATGCTGGAAAAATATTCCGGCCTAATTGGGAAAAACCATAAGGAGACTAAAATCATGGACGCAAAAAACTGTATTCAAAAATTGAAATTGATTAACAGCGTTTCAATGGCAACAGTAGGAGAAGACGGCAGTCCGCAGGTACGTATTATTGGTGTAATGCACACGGATGCTGAAAAACTGTATTTTCTTACCGCACGGGGCAAACCTTTCTACCATGAATTGCTGCGGGATAAAAGAGTAGCCGTGCTCGGACTGAGCCGTTTCAAGGAAATGATACGGCTGAACGGAATACCGGAACTTTTGCCAAAAGAAGAACAAGCTGAATGGCTTGACAAGTTATTTGAAGAAAACCCATATATGAAAAATGTCTACCCCGGCAAGACAAGGCAGGTACTTGATGTATTTTGCATCGAGGATGGCGAAATAGAATATTTTAACCTGGGGGTACATCCGATTTTCAGGGAAAGCTATATAATCGGAAACGGCATATCCAAACAAAAAATATATATGATCACCAGCGATTGTATCGGCTGCGGAATATGTGTAAAAATATGTCCGCAAAATTGTATCATTCAAGACACGCTCTGCCGCATTGTGCAAGAAAACTGTTTGAGGTGCGGATCATGTTAAGAGAACTGTCCTGTATCGGCAGTGGAATATGCCAATGAACGACATTATCAATAATATGATTGAACGGCGGAGTATTCGCAAATACAAACCTGAACAAATCACGGAAGCGGAACTGGAAGCGATTTTACAGGCTGCCCTTTACGCCCCCAGCGCCGGAAGCCGCCAATCGGCAATTATCGTTGTGTGCCAAAACGCCGAACTAAATGCCGCTCTGGGAAAAATCAACAAGGCCGCTTTCAAGGGCAGAATGTCTACGGAAACCGCGTACATTTCCAAAGAACAGCCGAGTATTGCGGACAACGCCGCAATTCAAAGCGGCTTTTACAACGCGCCCACGGTGTTGACCTTGTTTGCGCCAAAGAATTTTCTCTATTCCGTTGCCGACTGCTGTGTTGCCGCTCAAAACATCATGCTTGCCGCTCATTCGCTTGGCATTGGTTCTTGCATGGTTGCCCGTGCGGAAGATACCTTCGGGGGTGAATTGGGACAGCGGCTTCAAAAAGAATGGGGTATTGCCGAAACTTACGAGGCAAAGATTCATGTAACATTGGGCTATCCTGCTGACAGTAAACCTCCACAGGCAAAACCCCGCAAGGACGGACGGATTATCAGGGTAGGCGCGTAAGCATGGGCGGCGGTGTTTTCGGTCTGTTACAGTTCAAATCCTGAAATCTACGGCTACAGCCCGCAAAGCCACGGCTACAGCCCGCAGGTCCGCAGCTACAGCCCGCGACTCTACGGCTAAAGCCCACAGGTTCACGGCTAAAGCCCGCAAGCCCACGGCTAAAACCCGGAAGTCCACGGCTAAAACCCGGAAGTCCACGGCTAAGACCCGCGACTCTACGGCTACAGCCCGCGACTTCACGGCTACAACCGCAGGGCTAAAAAAGCTCAAAACGCCGTTTTTTAGCGGTTTTTGATATATTTATGGAGGTAATCGAATGAGTACAGATTGGTATCCCCGTTCAAGGGATGAGCAACTTCACACGGTGGACACTTGGCTTCAAGTGTTTCAGACCAAAGCATCGGCGTGGAACATTCCCCCGGACAATGTTACCAGCTTGACCACAGCCGACACAAACGCCAAAACTATACTGGCGGTAGTGAAAAGCGGGGAACGGACGGCGGCAAGCGTGGTTGAATGTAACCAGGCTTTCAAGGAAATGGAAACCGAAGCCCGCTTTATCAAGAAGCATTTTTTGCTGATACCGCCCCTGACCTTGGCAGACCTTCCAACGTTACTACTGCCCTTGCCCGATGACACTCACACACCGGTTCCCCCGCCCACGGGACAACCCTCCCTGACAATAACTTACCCCGGCGGCCCTCATGTGCTGATGGTTCATCTTGCGCCCCTTCCCGGTACGGAGCCGCCGGACAGCCGTGGGGATTACGGCTACGCCTTATACCGGGGTATTATGCCGCAAGGCGGGGCAACGCTGGAACAAGCCGCAAGCGTCAAGCATTATCTAATGAAGGAGCCTCTTTCCGGTGATGAACTGTTGCATTACCGCTTTACCCGCCGGAAAAAAGAACTGGTGGACTTTGACGCCGCCGAATCCGGCATGACGGCTTATTTTTGCGCCCGTTATGAAAACCAAAAAGGGGATCACGGATCGTGGGGTGCGGTAGTTTCGGCGATTATTCCGTAAAGGAAAGTTTATCGGCTAAACGGCGGGGACAGGGGCTGCGCCCCAGACCCCGCCGCATTTTTTGTAGTGATAGATTTACTAGAAAAAATTGATCCCACGCCGCCCCGCCGTCCATGGCGGGGCGGCGGTTTGCTGATGGGGGACAAAAAACGTTGAATTAGTTTGTTGTAGTATTACATTTCTTGTAGTGATTGAAGCGTTGTATTTATTGTAGAATATATTGTTAAAAATAAACGCAGTAAATATTATAATGGAATAAATAATAACAAATAAAATAATGGAGTACGGCGCAACTTCGCATAACAGGACTGTATATGCTTCGGGCGCAGTAGCGCCCTCGGGGTTCCGCTACGCTAGGTCGGCTATGCCTCCCACGCTCCGCTCCACCCACATTTTGCCAGCCCTGGTCTTGCTACGCAAGCCCTTATTCTCATCTGTCAAAACGTCATATACAGCCGGAACGAAAGACGCCCGCCGGCTGTCAGGTTGATAACCCCGCCGGCGGCGTTGTTGCCGTAATGAACGCTCGCGCTGCCGTCCAGCACCTCGATACGCTCTATGTTCGCCAGCGGGATAGCGTTCCAGTTTGAAACGCTCATATCGGGATTGTTTACCTTGCGCCCGTCTACCAAAACCAAGACCCGTCCGAAAGCGTTTTCGCCGAAGCCGCGCATGGAGACGGCCTCTGAACCGGGCCCGGCCATCCCGCCGGAAAACCGTGCGCCGGGTACCGCCGCCAGCGCGTCAACCACGCTCGCCGCGCCCGATTCGGCGATCTCCTCCGCCGTTATCACGGTAACCTGCGCGGGAACGGACGCGGCGTATTCAAGCGCCCTGCCCGCCGTGATGGCGAGTTCATCTTCCGCCGTGCCGTAATCTATGTAGTCCTCGTCATCTTCTAAAACGGCGGCTGGATTCTGCGCGGACAGCGCGGCGGAACATACAAGCCCTGTCAGCAGGGTGAAAAACAAAAAACGGTAAAAATGAAACATAACGCCTCCTCGTTCAACAAACGGATACGCTACAGCGAATTATAACCTATACCCGGTCACCCACCGGTGATGACCTTTGTATGCCGATGCAAGCCGCTAACAGCCTGTCTCTCGGGCCAGTTCTATTGCCATGCGGCAGGCGGCAAGCAGATCGTCCAGCAGCAGCCATTCTGAGCGGCTGTGGAAATTTCGGCCTCCTGTAAATATGTTCGGGGTTGGAATGCCCAGTTCGGCAAGACGCGCGCCGTCCGTGCCGCCCCGTATAGGCTTGAAGTGGTAATCAACGCCTAAGTTTTTTGCCGCCTCCTCCAGGCGGGCCTTTATTTCGGGGCGGGCTTCTATCGCTTCCTTCATATTGGAGTAAGTGGGCTGCGCATCCACGGTAACCTTGCCGCCCGGAAAGGCGGCTTCTACAGCGTGGGCAAAGCTTTCAAGCGCGGCGATCCGCCTGGTGATGCCGGAGCGGGAAAAATCGCGGACACAAATATGCTGGCGCGCGCTTTCATGGTTCCCTGATATATCCATCAAACAGTAAAAACCATAGTAACCGTCAGTCGCCTCGGGGCTCTCCGTCCTCGGCAGCATCGCCGCAAAGCAAGCCGCCATCAGCGCCGCGTTCGCCATGACGCCGCGCGCCTCGCCCGGATGTATCGCAATGCCCTGAAACGTTACGTCAACACCGTAAGCGTTGAAACATTCGATTTCCAGCTCGCCGCCAGCCCCTCCGTCCAGCGTGAAGCAGATGGTTGACGCTACCTTTTCGCGGGGAAATTCGGGCATCCCCTTGCCGGTCTCCTCGTCCGGCGTGAATAACAGCTCGATGGGGCCGTGCTTTATCTCGTCGTGGGAGATGAGGAAGGCGGCGGCGGAGACGATCGCCGCGATACCGGCCTTGTCGTCCGCGCCGAGCAGAGTCGTGCCGTCAGCGTGTACGATAGTTCTGCCCAGGGCGGCCTCGCCGGGCTGAATCGTTACGCCGCCGCTCAGGACAATTGGCTGGCCGTCGTAGTTGTTTACCACGCGGGGACGCACATCCTTTCCCGGAACTTCGGATGAAGTGTCCAGGTGGGCCAAAAAGCCTATCGTTTCGGGTACGGGTGCGCCCGGCGGCAGGTTGGCAGGGATACGCGCCACGAGGTAACAGTGGTTTGTCAGCTCCGATTCTACCCCAATCTCCGCAAGCTCAGCCTGCAACAGACGGGCCAGTTCCCACTGCCCGGCGCTGGTAGGCGTTTCCGGGCCGTCAGGATCGCTGGTGGTCCAGATCTTCGCGTAGCGGATGAATCGTTCAAGCAGCGCTTCCTTGAGCGCGGCCTCCTCCCCGCCGCTTACCAATGGCCTCCGCCGGCTATCGTTTTGCGGGATCAAGTCATTACCGCCATACAAGCCATCACCTTGGCGTCCTTCAACACATTTTCCAGCAGACAGTATTCGTTAGGCTGGTGGGCCGTGCCATGTATGTTGCTCCAGACGACGGAATCTATGCCTTCGTTGCGCAGGAAAGCGCCGACCGTGCCGCCGCCTATCCCCACGAGCCGTGTTTCCACGCCGAGTACTCGCTTACAGGCGGCGGAAAGCATCGCTACGACAGGGGAAGAGGGGGGAGTCGGCTTTGATTCCATGCTTTGCGCAACGGTCAACTCGACCTGTACGTCGTACTCCTGCTCCAGGCCGGCCTTGATCCGCTGCGCCTCCTCCAGAATCCCGGCGGCCGGGTAGCATGGCAACGCCCTTATGTCTATGTAAAACACATCATCGCCCGGAATCGTGTTGACATTGGGCACGTTAGCTTCTTTTTTGGTGGGTTCTACCGTGGTACAGTCCGGCTCAAAGAGGGCATCCCTGGCGGAAAACTTTTTCATCAAACCGTTTCGCAGCCGGAGCGTCAAGTCGGCGCCGGCCAGGCAGGCGTTGCGGCCATGATCGGGACGGGAAGCGTGCGCCTGCTTCCCCACAGTGTGAACCTTGAGCCATACCTGATTCTTTTCCGCGATCTCTATGGTCTCACCAGCGGGATCTCCGCCGTCCGGTATCAGCACAAGATCATCGTCCCGGAACAGGCCGCGGCGGTTTTTTAACAGCCAGTCTATACCAAAAACGCTGCCGCACTCCTCGTCCGCGGCGAACAGCAGCTTCAACGCACGCCGGGGCCGCAGCCCCAGTTTGACCAGGGCGAGGGCGGCCAGCACGGACGAAACGAGCCCCTGCTGGTTGTCCTCAACGCCGCGCCCCGTGAGCTTCCCGCTATTTTTGACAACTGTCCACGGGTCGCTGTTCCAGAGAGAAAGCTCACCGGGCGGCACAACGTCGAGGTGGCTCATTATCCAGAGGGCGGGCAGCGCGCCGCTAGCCTCACCCGGAATCGCGGCTATCAGGTTGGGACGCACGCCGCCTTTTGCCTGCGGATCGGGAGCGTCGTGCCGTTCCAGCGCGTCTATCCCGTGTTTTACCAGCCATTCTTCCAGAAATATACACTTGTCCAGTTCCCCTTCACCGCCTGAAACCGGCGAAAGCGCGGGGCGCCTGGTCAACTCCGTTTGCAGTTCAACCGCAATATCTTCACATCCGTCAATAAAATCAAATATTTTCTGTTCCATCATACCCGCCGCGAGTTCTGCCCAGGATTTTCAGACAACAAATGGGTTTACATCGCGGAAAACAGTATAACATTTTGATTTTCCGGCTGCCAGCCCCCTTTTCGGCTAGATTAATTTTGAGGCAACGCGTGTCAAATATTTTATAACAGTCATTTGCTTTTTTGAATGTTTCTTGAGTTATTACCAAGCCGTCATACACTTTGCCACTTGCTTGTCAACCCAGTTAGCCATGTTTTTGTACACGTTGGACGTTTCGCTGGCGTGTTTGGATTCGATAATTTTAGCGGTTCACCGCTTTGCCGTTTTCGTAAAGCCACTCAGGTGCTATGTCTATTTCACCGTTATTCCAGACCGGCGCGCCATAGTCGATATACACGCTGTCAAAAACGTCTTTGTCCCGCAGGGGCTTAAAGACCGGTTCCGGCAAAAGCGGAGCAAAATCACATTCTTTCGTTTCTCCTGTAGAAAAACGCACCCATAACTTATAATTATCCAGCGGCTTAAGCCCTGTTACTTTAGGAAACTTAACCGGATCATGCTTCCCTTCAGCATAAAAAATTCCGTCTTTCTCGTACATGATTTCCTTTACCTCAAAGGCTCGATTTTACCGGGATTATGGCCTTTAACCGCTTCATTCCAGGCTTTATATAGTTCATCCTCATGAATTTCCAGCCAAGCCCAAAGAATACGCATTTGCTTCCTTGGCAAACTCCCATCAAGTATTTCGCCATCCAAAGATACAACTATATCTTCGTCATTATACACCACATATATATGCGGTTTGTGATGTTTTTGATCGTCCTTATAAAACATTCTAATAGTCATATCCAAAAATCTGGATAGTTCCGGCATATTGTCCTCCGATCATTCTGACTTTTGCTTGTTTCTAAGCTCGCCCAGGGCCTGTAAACCAAAAATGTCGGTGTTTTTTAGTTCTTCCGCGATAGAGTTTGGGATCAGCATCATTGAATTGCCGGCTTTCAGCCCCTCGTTAAGAATCGAGAACGCTTTCAGCTTGATGGCCGGTTCACAATTTTGATAGATGCGCGCCGCTTCCTCCAGTTTTTTGGCGATTTCAATTTCGGCTTCCGCAAGCAGGATGCGTCCCTTCTTTTCACGTTCCGCCTGCGCCAGCCGTGAAAGGGAATCCTGCAAAGCCTCCGGTATTTGTATGTCGGTAATTTCTGTATACAGCACGGTGACGCCCCATTCGTTAGTTTTTTTATCTACATCGCTCTGAATTTGTTTTTCGATGACATCGCCGTGCCGCAAAAACGTGGTCAGATCGCTGCTTGAGATCGCGCTGCGCAGTGCGGTTTTTGACGAAAGAATCACGGCGTCTTCGTAAGTTTCCACCTCCAAAACAGCCTTTTCAGGGTCCCAGACGAGCCAGAAACAGAGGGCGTCGACCGTTATCGCAACCGAGTCCAGGGTAAGCGTTTCCTGGGCGGAAAAGTCGGACACACGTATACGCATATCAACGATCTGCGCGACACGGTCAATGAACGGAATCGCAAAAAACAGGCCCGGCCCGTGTACCGCCTTGAATTTTCCAAACCGCAGCACGATCGCCCGCTGCCATTCGTCAGCCTTGCGTATGCCGATAAGCAAAACGGAAACGACAAACCACGCCGATAACAGCGCCGCCGCCGTGGAGGGCGGAAGCCCGCCTATTCCCGCGGCCGCGCAAAAAACCGCGATAACAAAAAAAGCGAAACACCAGTAACCAAGGTTTGCCGCTATATTGAAACGCCGCGGCTTTTTAATGTTTTTAACATACTCCATTTTTTTCATCCGGTACCTCCATTGCTGCCCGGCCGCTGTTTATATTATTTGTTTCCAACAGTTTGATAACGGCTTTACGGTCAAGGCCCAGCTCATTCATTTCCTGTAAAAACCGTGTTACCGCTTCAAGGATTTTTTTGTTGTGCTCGTCTTCGGAATTGGCCGGGCATTCTTCGGATATGTACGTACCGCTGCCAATCTGCGTCGACACGATGCCGCGTATTTCGAGTTCGTTATACGCTTTCGCTATCGTGTTCGGGTTTATTTTCAGTTCCACGGAAAGCGCGCGTATGGTCGGCAGCTTGTCGCCGCCCTTCATGCGCCCGGACAGCACGGCGTTTTCGATCTGCTTGATAATTTGCCTGTAAACCGGCACACCGCTTCCCGCGTCAAGGGAAAACTTTATGTGCCCGTGCCGCAATGTATCAGCCATATAGTACAATGTAAAGCAAACGAAACGCTTAGGTCAAGAGCGCATTGCCAATTTAAGAAGATTAACCGAAATGCGTTTCCTTGACTTTCCCTGTCGAAACTCGTATAATGAACTTATGCTCGTTGTTGAACGGGCTGGTGAACCTTTTGGGTGAGCCTAATTCCGGACAGCCGCCGTATGAGGGAAAAACCCGCGAAAGCTGAAAGGGGATTTTATGAGTATAACGGTAACCGACAGCAAAACCCTGTAACAACGGTTGGAGTTTGCGAAGCAAACTCCTGAGACAACCGCGTAGCGGTTGTCTCAGCCGCTTTGCGGCCCCCCCCCCCCCCCAGGAATTTTGCGCTAAAAAACGGCATACCTATACAACTTCCTCTGCCCTCACGGGGCGGTCGGGACATTCCTAATGTCGTGTGGGACTCTCAGACTATGCCCGGAAACTTACCCGGTGGTATCGGGAAGCCCCAAAGGGCTATATCAATATTTTATGGAATAGGTACACGAAGGAGAACAAGACATCCTCGGGGATCGACGACAGGATCACAGGGTTCCATAGCGCCCATGGGCGCGAATCAATTAGCGGCAAGTTTTGCCGTATTCAAAATATAATTTTGGAGGACTTTGTATGAAAACAAAAACAAGAAAAGCATTTATATGGATCGCGGCGGCGTTACTGCTGGCCGGGATGATTTCAGCCTGTAAGGAAGAGGAGGGCATCCTTGGCATTGTAAAAGAGGAGAAGCAGGGCGGCGTCGGCGAAAATGGCGGCGGAGGCGCCTCTTATAGCGTAACAATAGGGACGTTAGAGAACGGTTCCGTTGTCGCCAGCCCCGACAGCGCGAAGGCGGAGACGCCAATTACGCTGACGGTAAGCCCGGCGGAGAACTATAGTCTTGCGGGCCTCACCGTTAGCAAAAACGGGGGCGGCACGGTAGACGTAAGCGGTTCCGGCC